>NZ_JBHXAY010000037.1:0-55506 GCF_042728775.1 Nocardia sp. NPDC060259 | reverse complement strand
GTCGCCCGCATTCGGCGAACGGGGCGGTCGCCCACAATAATTCAGACAAACCGGGCGTTAGCTGGTTGCGGTCACCGCGTACCGACCGGCTGCCGCCGCGGTTCGGGGGCCCGCGCCGCGTCGCGTCGATCCGGCGCGACCAGGACCGCGGTGATCGGCACCGTCAAACCCAGCGCGCCGACCACGAACATCGGGTACACCAGATCGAACAGCTGCAGGCCGGTCGGCGTCCGGCTGCCCGGATCGATCGTGAACTCGAGCGAGGCGACCGCCGTGTAGTACACCGCCGCGACGCCGAGCGCGAACAGCAAGGACGCCCCGACCCGCAACGCCACCAGGCGGACCACCTGGGAGGCCCACAGCGTGGGCACGCACAGCGCCATCGACAGCAGCACGGCGATCCCGATGAGGCCGAGCGACTCGTCGACCTGGCCCTGCACTTCGAGCGCGTCCAAGGTCAGGTAGGTCGACAGGCCGACGCTCAACCCCATCGTCAGCCCGCCGACGATCAGCCGGGGCAGCTGCGGCGTCCGCCCGCCGATCAGCAACCCGGCCAGCACGCCGAGGACCGCGATGGCCAGCGACGCCGCGCCGAGCGCGACGTTGTACCGCATGATGCTGTCCTGGACCCGGATGCCGAGCAGTGCCAGCGAATTCGCCAGCCACAGCCCGACCCCGCCGAGCGAGACCGCGGCCATCGTCAGCCAGACGAGCCGGAACTTGGCCGAGTACTTCGCATGCCGCACACAGGCGAACGCCACCAGCGCGCCGAGCCCCGACATGTCCAGCGCGAGCCAGGCGATGCCCGTGCCACGCCCGAACGTCTCGGCCCCGGTCGCGGCGAGCAGGTCAACCACGCCGGCCGGCCCCCTCGAACTGCTGCGGCTCCAGCTGGGCGATGGCGTATTCGGTCACCGCGGCCAACGCCTGCCGCACCTCGACGGCATTGCGCGCGTCGATATCGACGATCGGGATGCCCTCGCGCACCGAGAGCGCCTCGCGCAGTTCGGCGATCGGGAAGCGCGGGGCGTTCGGGAAGCGGTTCACCGCGATCAGGAACGGCAGGCCGCGCGCCTCGAAGAAGTCGACCGCGGCGAAACTGTCCTCCAGCCTGCGGGTATCGATCAGCACCACCGCGCCGATGGCGCCGCGGATGAGGTCGTCCCACATGAACCAGAACCGCTTCTGGCCCGGGGTGCCGAACAGGTACAGCACCAGGTTGCCCGGCAGCACGATGCGGCCGAAGTCCATGGCGACGGTGGTGGTTTCCTTCTCCGGCGTCTCGGCGAGATCGTCGATCCCGTCGGAGAAGTGGGTCACCATCGCTTCGGTGCGCAGCGGAACGATCTCCGATACCGCACCGACGAAAGTTGTCTTGCCTGCGCCGAATCCACCGGCCACGACGATCTTGGTCGACGCGACCCGCTCGGGGTTCGGGGGGCGCATGCCCTCAGAGGCCACGGAGTCCACGCAAAGTCCTCTCCATCAGTGATCGGCGTTCGTCGTAGCTCGCCTGCTCGGTCAGCGTCGAATGCACTCGAAGAATCCCGCCGACAACGAGATCGCCGATCATCACCCGGACCATACCCAGTGGGCGGCCAAGGTATGCAGCTATTTCTGCGACGGACAGTCTATGTGTGCCGAGACGCACTATTTCGGTGCGCAAATCCCCTGCGGGCCATTCCAGGTGCGCGGTATACGAGACCGTTTCCACGACTGCCTCTAGTGGCAGCGAGATCGCGGGCTCGGTGCGGCCGGAGGTCAGGGCGTAGGGCCTGACCCGGGTCGTCGGCCGGTTTTCTGATCCGTACGGGCTCGACATCTCACCTCAGCCGGCGGAGCGGGCGGTGGCGGTGACCGCCGAGCCCACTCGGTCGACGAGCAACGCCATCTCGTAGCCGATACGGCCGATGTCGTGGCTCTTGTTGGCCAGAACCGCCAGGTGCGAGCCGTTTCCGACGCTCATCACCAGCAGGTACCCGCGCTGCATCTCCACGATCGACTGCATCACCTTGCCGCCGTCGAACAGATGCGCCGCACCCATCGACAGGCTCGCCAGGCCCGCGGTCACCGCGGCCAGCTGCTCGGCCCGGTCCGACGGCAGGTGCGGACTGGTCGCCTGCAGCAGACCGTCGGCCGAGACCAGCACCGCGTGCGAGACGCCGGGCACGTCGCGGGTGAAGCGGGCGACCAACCAGTTCAGATTCTCGTCCGTGGGATGCGCGTTGCTCATTCGAGGCCTCCGTCGTTGTACTGGATCTCGGCGCGGCCGCTGCGAACGCCGCTGAGGTGTCTGGTCAAGTTGTTGCGGATCTCCTCGGGATCGCGGGCACCCGCCTCCTCGGCGGGGGTGAGCCCGCCGGGGACGAGCTGGGCGCCCGGTTTGCGAATCGGCAGCCCGCCGACGGTGCGTGAGGAAGTCGGCGGATTACCCGCGCTGGCCGCTGCCGACCAGCCCGCGTCGCCGGGGGAACTCCATGATGCTCCGTTGCCGCCGGATTCGGCAGTGGCGGAAGCGGGTTCGACGAGCCATTCCGAGACCATCCGCTGGTAGATGGGGGTCGGCGCCTCGCCGGGTACCGGTGCCAGCCGGGTGGACGACGTCGGCATCGGGTCGGCATCGGCGACCGGCTCCGGTTCGGGCTCGGGTGTGGGGAGCCGCGGCGTCTGCCTGGCCGCGGCGAGCTCGCTCAGCGCGGAGGAGGGAACACGTTGCGGCAGGCCCGCGGACCTGTTCGCCGTGCCGTCCGATGCGTTGGTGGTGACCGATGCGACCGGCAGGTCGTCGGTGTCGTGCTCGTGTTCGGCCCACAACCCGGTCGGTTCCTCGGGTTCGGGCGCCACGGCAGGCACCGGGTCGGCCGCCGGCGGATTCGCCGGACGGCGTTGCGGCAGACCGGCACTGGTCAACGGCGCCATGGACGGCTCGGAGTCGAGGCCAGGCGCGACCGGTCCCGTCGGCACCAGCGGGTTCGGCCCGGTCGGCAGGGGGACGCCGATCGGCCCTGTGCCGTTCGGCGGCATGATCGGGTTCGGGCCGGTGATGTCGGCCGGGGTCAGCGCGTGCGGGCCGATGGCCGAGGACACCAGCGCGTGCGAACCGGTCGTCACGATCGGGTTGGGACCGGTCGCCGGACCCGACGACGCGGGCGGCGGGGAGACCAGCGCGCTGGGCAGATGCACGCTCGCGGTGATGCCAGGCTGCGGCGCCTGGGTGGCGGTGCGCCGCAGGCTGACGGTGATGGTGTGCCGCTTGGCGAGCCTGCCGACCACGAAAAGACCCATGCGGCGGGCGGTCTCGATGGTGACCTCACCACCGGAGGCGAGCCGGTCGTTGGTCGTCTGCAGATCCTCGGCCGACATGCCGAGACCGCGGTCGGTGATCTCGATCAGGTAGCCGCCGTCGACCGCGCGCCCGACGATGACCGCCACCGAGGTGCTCGGCGGCGAGTAGCGCAGCGCGTTGTCGATCAGCTCGGCGAGCAGATGCTCGATGTCGACCGCGGATTCACCGGCGACGACGCCGTCGGGCACATTGCCGATCTCGACCCGCTGGTAGTCCTCCACCTGGGAGACCGCGCTCCAGAGCATGTCCGACAGCGGCACCGGCGGCAGATGACCGCGGCGCAGCGCGGTGCCGGCGAGCACGAGCAGGTTGTCGCCGTTGCGGCGCATGCGGGTGGCGAGGTGGTCGAGCCGGAACAGCGTTTGCAGGCGCGAGGGGTTGTCCTCGTCGTGCTCGAGCTCCTCGATGAGCGCGAGCTGCTGCTCGACCAGCGACTGGCTGCGCCGCGACAGCGTCTCGAACATGTTGCCGATCTGCAGACGCAGGCGGGCCTGGTCGGCGGCCAGATTCAGCGCCTGCTCGTGGATCTCGTCGACGGCGCGGGCGAGCTGGCCGACCTCGTCGGTGGAATGCACGCCCACCGGGGCGATCTCGGGCGTCGCGCCGCCGCTGCGGACCACGGCCAGCTCGTCGGGCAGCTTCACGTGCGCGACCTCGAGCGCGTCGCGGCGCAGCCTGCGCACCGGGACGACCAGCGTGCGGGCGACCGCCAGCGCCAGCGCCAGGCCCGCCAGCAGCATGCCGAGCACCAGGGTGGTCTCGCGCAGCGCCGCGGTCTGCGCGGTCGCGGTGTTGGTGTCGAGCGTGTGGTCGATGTTGTCGAGCAGGGTGGCGATGCTCGACGCGTAGGTGTCGGCGCTGACCTGCAGGGTGTTGAGCACCGCGGCGTTGGTGGTCGGATCGCCGTTGTTCTGGCTGAAGACGCTGATCCTGGTCTGCACCGCGTCGAGCAGCGCGGCCATGCTGCCCGCGTTGTCCGGCATGATCATGCCGTAGGTCTTGATCATGGTGGACTCGGAGCCGAGCTCGACGAGCATCTTCGCCCGCGCGCTCTGGCTGCGGCCCGCGTCGGGGGAGACGACCAGCGTGCGCTCGCGGGTGAGCACCCTTCTGGCCTGGTGCAGCGCGGTGACCTGGAGGAAGTAGCGCTGGACGATGAAGTCCTCGACCTGCGGGGTCTTGGCGAGCGCGTTGCCGATCCGTTCACCGATCTCGTCGGTCTGTTCGCCGACCATCGCCGGGGAGCCGCCGCGCACGGTGTTGCGCAGGGTGGAGCCGGTGGCGGTGGCCGCGGTGAGTTCGGCCGCGACGGCGGGGTCGATCCTGGCCGAGCGCAGTGCGTTCTGGACCTCGGCGAGCGCCTGGTCGTAGGTGGTCAGCGCGGCATCGGTCTGCGGGTCGGCGATCGCACCCCAGTTGGCGGTCGCCGCGATCGCGAGTTGTTCGGTCGCGGTGGCGAATTTGACGACGGGACGGATGACGGTGGCTTGCTCGGTGGCCGCGCCGAGCTGTGTCATCGTTTGCAGCTCGTTGTTGATCCGCAGCACGGCGAACGTGGTCGCCAGCATCACCGGCAGCACCAGCACCACACCGACCTTGCGCGTTACCGACCAGTTCGACAGGCTGAATTGCCAGGAGCGCGATGCAGGTTCCATCCGCGTGCGTTGCCTCTGCTTCCACGTGTGACCCCGGCCCGCGCGGGGAGGTCGCGGAGCGATGCGAGCGCAGAACCAACTGGAGGTCTTCTTTTATCGCAGGAAAGATACCGTGCCGGGTGGTCAACGGCAATCCGGGCCACTCGGTCTGTAATTCGCCGAATATGCGCTGACACAAAGACGATTCACGTGGATTTGTCAAGGGCGACAGGCCGCCGCGCCGCGCTGCTTCGGGTCGTCGTCGGCCACGCCGGGCGTGCCCCTCTCAGTGCGTTCTCAGTCGATCACGGCAAACTGAGCACATGCGCATTCTGGTAGTCGACGACGATCGCGCCGTGCGGGAATCTCTGCGCCGGTCGCTGAGCTTCAACGGCTACACGGTTGACCTGGCGGTGGACGGCATGGACGCGTTGGAGAAAGTCACCGCGGCCAGGCCCGATGCCCTGGTTCTCGATGTGATGATGCCCAGACTGGACGGTCTGGAAGTGTGCCGCAGACTGCGCAGCACCGGCGACGATCTCCCGATTCTCGTTTTGACCGCTCGCGATTCGGTCTCCGAACGCGTCGCCGGCCTCGATGCGGGCGCCGACGATTATTTGCCGAAGCCTTTCGCGTTGGAGGAATTGCTGGCGCGTTTACGCGCGTTGCTGCGCCGCCGGGCGCCCGACCCTGGCGAAGCATCGGAAGCGATGGTGTTCGCTGACTTGTCGCTGGATCCGGTGACACGTGAGGTCTCGCGTGCCGAACGCGCCATCAGCCTCACCAGAACCGAGTTCTCGTTGCTCGAGATGTTGATGGCCAATCCGCGCCGAGTGCTCACCCGCGGGCGCATCCTCGAAGAGGTCTGGGGCTACGACTTTCCCACCTCGGGAAATGCGCTGGAGGTCTACATCGGCTATTTGCGGCGCAAGACCGAGGCCGACGGCGAGGACCGGCTGATCCACACCGTGCGCGGCGTCGGGTACGTGCTGCGCGAGACTCCTCCGTAGGCGGCGCGATGGCACACAAGGAACCCGTGGTCGCGGTCTTGCGGCGGCCGCCCGACGGCGGCGAGATGCGGCCGCCGATGCCGCTGACGCGCTCGGTGTCGCTGCGCTGGCGGGTGACGCTGCTGGCGGCGTCGGTGGTGCTCATCGCCGTCGCGGTCACCTCGATCGCGGCCTACGCGATGGTGGCCCGCGCGCTCTACGCCGACGTCGACGCCCAGCTCGAGGCGCGCGCGGCGACGATGATCAACAACAACTTCGAGACGCTCGGCTTCCAGACGATCGTGCTGGCCGGGTTGTTCTCCAACGATGTCGGCGTCGCGCTGATCTACGCCGACCACAAGCCCTACATGCCGCCGCAGCAGACGATTCCGCCGGTGGGCGCCCAGGAGCTCGCCGTCGCCGACGGCAAGTACAGCTCCTCGCTGCGTACCGTCGGTGACCAGCGGGTACTCGCGGCGCGCACAAACAGCGGCGCGACGCTGATCATCTCGCAGAAGCTCTACCGCACCAGGGAGGTGCTCGACCGGCTGGCGTGGCTGCTGTTCGTCGTCGGTGCCTGCGGCGTCGTGCTCGCCGCCGCGGCGGGCACCGCGGTCGGCCGCACCGGCCTGCGCCCGATCGCCCGGCTGACCGCGGCCACCGAGCGCGTAGCCCGCACCGACGACCTCACCCCGATCCCGGTCACCGGTGACGACGAACTGGCCAGGCTCACCGACAGTTTCAACACGATGCTGCGGGCGCTGGCCGAATCGCGCGACCGCCAGCGCAGGCTCGTCGCCGACGCGGGCCACGAACTGCGCACCCCGCTGACCTCGCTGCGCACCAACATGGAACTGCTCATCGCCTCCGGCAGGCCGGGCGCGCCCCAGCTGCCCGACGAGGACATGGCCGAGCTGCGCGCCGACGTCGTCGCCCAGATCGAGGAGCTGTCGACGCTGGTCGGCGACCTCGTCGATCTGGCCCGCGAGGACGCGCCCGAAACCGTCTACGAGCGGGTCGATCTCGGCGAGGTCGCCGAGCGGGCGCTGGAGCGGGCCCGCCGCAGGCGCACCGGCATCACCTTCACCGCCGAGTTGCGACCCTGGTTCGTCTACGGCCACGAGGCCGGGCTGGAACGCGCGGTGCTCAACGTGCTCGACAACGCGGCCAAATGGAGCCCCGGCGACGCCGAGGTGCGCATCACCATGCGCCCGGCCGGGCCCGGTCTGCTGGAACTGGCGGTGGCCGATGCCGGTCCCGGTATTCCGACGGGGGAGCGTGAGCTGGTCTTCGAGCGCTTCTACCGCACGACCGCCTCGCGCTCGATGCCCGGCTCCGGACTGGGGCTGGCGATCGTCAAGCAGGTGGTCACCAAGCATGGTGGCACGATCGCGGTCGACAACTCCGACCGCGGCGGCGCCCTGGTCCGGATCGTGTTGCCCGGTGAGGCGCCGGTGGTTCCGGACGATTCCGAGGCCGGACCGGCGTAACCGCCGCGGAGTCTCGGCGAACTGACGGGGCGATCTCAGCCGCCTCTCAGTAGCCGTCACGAAGCTGGTCAGCAAGCGTGAGGAGACAGACAACCATGACCGACGATCCCCAGCAGCGACCTGCTGACCGGCCCGCCGATCCCGGATCCGGCAGCGCGGACCACCCCGCCGCGCCCCAGCACGGGCAGCAAGCCCCTCTCCCCGGCCAGTCGCAAGGCCCGGCGCAGTCGTCCGGCGCCGAGCAGTCCTACGGCGCGGGTCACCTCCCCAGCCCGCAGCCGTACGGTGGCGCGCAGCCGCCCTACGGCTCGGCACACTCCCACAGCGCTGAGCAGTCTTCCGGCCCGTCGCAGCACTATGGCGAGCAGCCGTCCGGCCCGTCGCAGCATTACGGCGCGCCGGAGTCGCACGGCACCGCTCCGCTGCCTGGCGTGTCGGTTTACGGCGCGCCGCACGGTCACCAGGCGCCGGGGCAGCCGCCTTTCGGGGCACAGCCCGGCCCGTTCACCGCGGCGCCGGCGCAGGCACCGCAGCGCAAGCCGCTGCGGCTCGGCCTGGTCGCCGGTGCGACCGCGCTGGCACTGGTCAGCGGTGGCGTCGGCGGTGTGGTCGGTGTCCTCGCCACCGGCTCGGACTCCGCGACGGTGACCAACGCGCTCGATGTCCCCAAGCCCGCGGTGAACAACGCCGTCAACGCGCCGGCGGGCTCGACGCAGGCGGTAGCCCAGCGGGTGCTGCCCAGTGTCGTGATGATCAAGGTGGCCGGTACGCGCGCCTCCGGCGAGGGCTCGGGGGTCGTGTTGTCCTCCGACGGGCTGATCCTCACCAACAATCACGTCGCCGCGGGCGCGGGCGCCTCGGCGAAGATGGAGGTGGTCTTCAGCGACGGCAGCACCGCCCCTGCCACCATGATCGGCGCCGATCCGGTCTCGGATCTGGCCGTCATCAAGGCCTCCGGCAAGAGCGGGCTCACGCCGATCGAACTCGGCACCTCAGACGGTCTCGCGGTGGGCCAGCCGGTGATCGCGATCGGTTCGCCGCTCGGCTTGGCGGGCACCGTCACCACCGGCATCGTGTCCGCGCTCAACCGCCCGGTCTCCACCAGCGGCGAGGGCACGCCCAGCCAGGTCAACCCGGTGATCGACGCGATCCAGACCGACGCGGCGATCAACCCGGGCAACTCCGGCGGCGCCCTGGTCGATGCCCAGGGCAAGCTGATCGGCATCAACACCGCCATCGCCAGCCTCGGCGGCGAAGCGGCGGGCGCGCAGAGCGGGTCGATCGGCCTCGGCTTCGCCATCCCGGTGGATCAGGCCCGCCGGGTCGCCGACGAGCTGATCAAGACCGGGCACGCCACCTACGCCCAGATCGGCATCAAGCTGCGGCCGCTGGACACCGCGGCCCGGGTTCTCGAGGTCACCCCGGACGGCCCCGCCGCCAAGGCGGGCATCCCGGCGGGCGCGATCGTCACCCGGCTCGACGACCGGCCGATCGATTCCGGCGACGCGCTGATCGCGGCGGTCCGCTCGCATCAGCCGGGCGACACAGTGAAGCTCACCTATACCGACGAGCAGGGCGGCAACGCCAAGACCGCCGAGGTCACGCTCACCGCCGCCGCGGCGGAGGGCGGCCGATGATGCGTTCGAGCGCGGCACTGTCGTGTGTAGGCGCTACGGTGATGAGCATGGACATCGATGCTCCCGTGGCAGGGCGTGCACTGGTTGTTGTCGTCGACGATCGGACGGCACATGGCGGCGTGGATTCGCTCGGCCCGCTCGTCACCGAACTGCTCAGCGAAGCGGGCTTTCTCGTCGACGCCTCGGTGACGGTGCAGGCCGAGGAGGTCGAGATTCGCAACGCGCTCAACACCGCGGTGATCGGCGGGGTCGACCTGGTGATCTCGGTCGGCGGCACGGGGATGTCCCCGCGCGATGTCACCCCCGAGGCCACCGCGCAGGTGCTCGACCGCGAACTGCCCGGCATCACCGAGGCGCTGCGCGCGTCCGGCCGGGTGGCCGGGTCGCTGGACGCGGGGCTCTCGCGCGGCGTCGCGGGCATCTCCGGCAGCACCCTCGTGGTGAACCTGCCGGGTAGCCGGGCGGCGATCCGTGACGGCATGGCGACCCTCGGCCCGCTCGCGAGCCGGGCGATCGGCGAGCTCTCCGGATTGGACGAGTGAGGGTAGTGACTTCTCCGGACAGCACGTCGCCGCGGGATCCCGAGGCGGCCAGGCGCAAGGCCGCCGAGGCCGCGCGGCTGGCGCGGATCTTCGGCGACGTGCTGCCCGAAACCACCGGCGACGAGCGCGGCGATGGCGGCGGGCGCTCGGATAACGACGAATGGTTACGTTCGCAGGTACCGCCGCATCACGGGTGACCGTACCGTTATCTACGTAGCTGCTACGTAATAAGCCCTCACCGAAATGCCTTTTTCGGTGTGATTGCGAACGGGTGACAATTCCTCAGGACCACGCGAAAGCGTGGTCCTTTGTCGTATAAGCGTTCGAAACCGGTCAGTAGCCCACCTGCGGTCCACCCCCGTTGACACGGCTGGTCTCTGATGCATAAATGCACGTCAAAGCATGTGGCGATGTGCGCACGTGTGGCTGGGGTCACAATGAAATTTACGAACTCTTTCGTTGCCGGAACGACGGCGCAGCGTTTAATGTTCGCCATCGAGCCATCAACTATTGGTCCCCGCAGTACCCCAACTTCTATGCGTTGAACCACCCGGTGGAACCCTGGCTCGGGTTCGCCACACCGGCCCCGGCCGTATCGTCGAAATAACAGTTGGTTACGTGACGGCAACAAAGGGGCGACACACTGAGCTGGGCCTGTGAGGTCCACCCGTTCGGTCTCGAAAGTCGAGGCCGGCTGCTAGACACCTGATGAGGGGAAGTATGAGCGAGAACCGCACCACCGGTGTGCGCCGCGGAGCCCGTGCCGCGGGCGTCGGCGCTGCCGCGGCCGCCGTGGCCTTCGGCCTGCTGTCGACCGGTGCCGCCAATGCCGACACCTTCGTGCCGTTGCCGGACGGCCAGAAGGTCAGCCCTGCCGGCGTGACCATCACCCGCACGGGTGAGCACGCCCTGATCTCGCCGTCGCTGGCCGCCAACGGCGCGGGCCGCGTCGTGTGGGTCTCGGGCTCCGCGATCGCCGAGGTCGCCGACACCCCCGAGGGCGAGGTCGGCCCCTGGAACGGCCCGACCGGCCGTCCCGGCTCCAACAACTCCTCCACCCACGGCACCTCCCAGCTGAACACCGGCTACATCGTCGGTTGCCAGGTGAGCATCGCCGACGACGCGATCGGTGCCGGTGTGTCCGGTGGCGTGAGCACCGGCGGCGTGAGCGCGGGCGGTTCGATCGGCGTGAACCTGGGCCCTGGCGAGGTCAAGTTCGTGCAGATCAGCTCGAAGGACATCCAGAAGGCCGGCACCTACGCCATCGATTACCAGGACGCCGAGATCGAGATCCAGGGCTGCGCCGGTTACGCGCAGGCCCGGGCGTACACCGTGGTCGAGATCATCGGCGACCACTACTCGAAGACCACCCTCTACGGCATGCCGTTCAGCATCGGCTGACGTCTTTCGAACTGTACGAATCTTCTTCTCGCTGCGGCGAACTCAATCCTCGAGGGATGAATCCAATGATCAACCGTAAGTTCATGGCGCGGATGGCGGGCGTCAGCGCTGCGGCCACCGTGGCCGTCGGCCTGTTCTCCACGGGCGCGGCCAACGCCGACACCTTCGTTCCGCTGCCGGGCGGACACATCACCAAGGTCCTGTCCGACGGCACGGTCGTCGACATCAGCCTGGTGGGCGAGTCGGCCAACATCAACCCGTCGCTGGGCTCCACCCCGGTCCACCGCAACGCGTGGGTCTCCGGTAGCGCGCAGGTCACCGTCTCCGACGGCGGCAGCGGCAAGATCTACCCGGGCTACACCGTGGGTTGCCAGGTGAACATCGCCGGCGGCGGTGTCTCCGGCGAGGGCACGGTCGAAAGTGACTGGGAGGGCAACGCTTCCGGTGGCATCGGCACCGGCGGCGAGCTCTCGCTCGGCCCCGGCCAGGCGAAGTCGTTCTACGTGCTCGACATCGAGAAGGCCGACGACTTCGGCAACGAGTCGCACGGCAAGTCGAACAAGTTCAAGAACGGCAGCGGCTCGGTGACCTGGTCGGACACGACCATCGGCCTGACCGGCTGCGCCGGCTACGCGCAGGCTCGCGCCTTCGTGAGCGTCGAGGTCGAGACCGACAACGTCATCAGCTGGGTGACCCTGTGGGGTCAGCCGTTCAGCCTCGGCTGATCTGTTCGATCCCGAACACACACGGGCCGGTCGCTTCCGCGACCGGCCCGTTGTGTTGTGCCTGCCATGTCATCGCACTGGACTTTGCCTGTCCGCCTCATAGCCTCCAGCCCAGCGAGATCGGGGTCAGCCCTCCGAGACCTGCCCCGATCTCGCTGCATGCGGGGCTCAGTGCTTGTGCTCCCCGTCGCTTCCGGCCGGTTCCGTGAGCATGCCGTGCTTGCCGTTCGGCGTGCTGCCCTGCTGGGCCAGCAGATCCCGGATCTCGATGAGCACCTCGTTGTCGGAGAGCTTCTCGTCCTCTTCGGAGAACCGCTTCTTCGCCCTGGTCGCGGGCAGGACGAGGACGAAATAGAGAATCGCGGCGATCAACAGGAAGTTGATGAACGCGGTGATGATCGGCCCGATCTCGATGAAGGTGGCCGGTTTGTCGGCGACGAGCTGGATGCCGAGCCCCATCTCGTTGTTTCCGCCGAAGACCGCGAGCAGCGGGTTGATGATCCCGGTGGTGAACGCGGTGACGATGGCGACGAACGCGGTACCCATGACGACGGCGACCGCCAGGTCGATCACATTGCCCCGGAGCAGGAAGTCCTTGAAGCCTTTGAGCATGCCGATATCTCCTTCGTTTCGGAGCCGGCCGGAGGCGCTGTGCTCCTTGTTCGAATGATGTGAAACGGTCGTGCTGTTTGGGTGATGCTAACCAGAGCTCTGGCAATTATCTCGCGAACTGCGCCGGGGTGGCAGTGACGGCCCGTGCCAGGGGTGTCAATGGAAGACGACGGTGAGCGCGGTGCGCAGCGAGGCGCCAGCCACCGCGGTGGCGTATTCGGCGCCCAGCGCGACCAGGACCACCCGTTCCGCGCCCGAGCGTCGCTCGCCCGTCGCGGTGACGAGCACCACGGCGGCGTCGGTGGCGAGGGTGCGGGCTGGTTTCGCCGCGCCGGGGCCGCCCGCGTCCTCGACGCCGACGACGTCCACCCGATCGCCCGCGCGCAACACATCGGCGACCGCGGGATCGGCCAGCCGGATGGGCACGATCCGCGCGTCGGCGCTGCCCGCCGCGGCGGCGGCCAGGCGCGGGCCGACCACGCGCAGATCGGTGAAGGTCTCCCCGGCGCGCATCGCGCCGGTGAGCGTCGCGCCGAGCAGGGGAGCGGTCTCGGTGGCGGAACCCGAAGGCAGCGAACGGGATTCGTGATGGTCGACGCGCAGATCGTCGGCGGTGAGCAACCTGCCCGGCGCCAGATCGCGGGCGGCGACCACGACGGCGTGCCGGGAAGCGCCGGGATCGCCGCGGACGAACATCACCAGCGCGAGCAGTGCCAGCACCGCGGCGGCGATGCGGCGCGCCAGCAGGGCATCGACCCACGCGGGGCGGTTACCGAGGGCGAAACGCCAGGAACTGCCACGTCCCAGATCGGCAAGACTGCGAGTCATGCTCCGAGCCTAGGAGCGTGGCAGCGGGGAACAGCCCCCGAAAGTCCAGGTTGTGGACAACTACGGGGCTGTGGATAACTCCGGGAAGATCAGCTGGCGGCGGCGGGCGCCGAGCTCGATGCGGGGGTGCTGGTGCCGGTGCTGCCGTTGGAATCCGAGGACGACTTGGCGGGCTCGCTCGCGGTGGACGCGCCACCACGGCTGTCGGTGCGGTAGAAACCGCTGCCCTTGAACACGATGCCGACCGAGTTGAACAGCTTCCGCAGCTTCCCCGTGCACTGCGGGCATTCCGTCAGCGTGTCGTCGGAGAAGGACTGAACGATGTCGAAGCGGTTGTCACACTGGGTGCACGCGTATGAATAAGTTGGCACAGGATCCTCCGCAAGTCTCGTCGATCTAGCACTCTACCGCCGACACTGCCAACGTCGCGAATCGCCGTTTCATTCCGGCGAAACGGGCAGCTCATGGCCCAGTTCACGCAGTCCGCCGCCGGGCGTCACTGCCCAGCCCATCCGCCGGTCGTGTGGTTCTTCCGGCAGCCGGTCGACCAGTTCATTATCCCGCACGACGGCGATGAGCCTGGTCCCGTCTCCGACGGCGCCCAATGTCCGGTCGTAGTAGCCGGCACCGCGCCCGAGCCGTACTCCGCGCAGATCCACCGCGAGCGCGGGAACAAGGACCGTCGTCGCGGTGGCGACGGTGTCCGGCGGCAGCGTCGCGGTCGTCGGTTCGAGCAGCCCGAAGCGGGCCTTGCGCAGGGAATCGGGGCCCTCGTAGCGCGCCCAGCTCAGCGGCCCCGGCTCCCCGGTCACCGGCAGCAACACCGTGGCGTTGCGCACACGCAGCGCGTCGAGCATGCGCAGATCGCCGGGTTCGCCCCGGATCGGGACGTAGGCGCAGACGACCTCGTCGGCCCCGGCCAGCGGCCCGATCACCGTCGCGAGCTCGGCCGCTTCGCGTGCGTGCTCGGTCGCCCCGACCAGCGCGCGCTCGGCGAGGATCTGGCTGCGCCACGCATATTTGGTGCGCTCACCGGGCATCTCCACAGCGACCACCCTAAGCTCTTGCCGACGCCGGATCGTCGCGACGGCAGATCGGACGGCACGCTGAATGGATAGGGTATGCGCATGACAGACAAGACTTCCGGTTTCCGCACTGCGGTGGTACCCGCGGCCGGACTCGGGACGCGGTTTCTGCCTGCCACCAAGACTGTGCCCAAGGAGTTGCTGCCGGTCGTCGACACCCCCGGCATCGAACTGGTCGCCGCCGAGGCCGCCGATTCCGGCGCTGACCGGCTGGTCATCGTCACCTCGCCGGGCAAGGACGGCGTGGTCGCCCACTTCGTCGAGGATCTGGTGCTGGAGAGCACCCTGGCCGAGCGCGGCAAGTTCGCGCTGCTGGAGAAGGTCCGCAAGGCCCCCGGTCTGCTCGATGTGACCTCGGTCGTCCAGGAGGAGCCGCTCGGCCTCGGGCACGCGGTCGCCCAGGCCGAATCGGTGCTCGACGACGACGAGGACGCCATCGCGGTGCTGCTGCCCGACGATCTGGTCCTGCCGTGCGGCGTGCTGGAGACGATGAGCCGGGTGCGCCGCGAGCGCGGCGGCTCGGTGCTGTGCGCCATCGATGTGCCGAAGTCGCAGGTCAGCGCATATGGCGTGTTCGACGTGGAGGATCTGACCGAGGGCGCCGAGGCCGACGTCCTGCGGGTCAGGGGCATGGTCGAGAAGCCGGACCTGGCCGACGCGCCGTCGACCCTGGCCGCCGCGGGCCGCTACCTGCTCGACCGCGTGATCTTCGACGCACTGCGCCGGATCGAGCCGGGCGCGGGCGGGGAACTGCAGATCACCGATGCCATCGCCCTGTTGATCGCGGAAGGACACCCGGTCCATGTGGTCGTCCACCGTGGGTCGCGCCACGATTTGGGTAACCCGGGCGGCTATCTTCGAGCTGCCGTCGATTTCGCCCTCGAGCGGGAGGAATATGGTCCGCAACTGCGCGAGTGGCTGAAGTTCCGGCTGAGCCCGGAGTGGGACCCCCAGTCTCCGAACGCGTAAGCGCGGCAAGCGGTAGCACACAGGCAGGCAGTCGCCGATAGACACAGGAGCTCGATGCGCTCGGTTGAGGATCAGCTGATCAAGGTCACCGCGGCCGCGGTCGCACCCAGGCCGGTCCGGGTCGCGATATCCGAGGCCCAGGGTTTGCTGTGCGCGGAAGACGTCGTCACCGAACGTCCGCTGCCCGGCTTCGATCAGGCAGCCATCGACGGTTACGCGGTACGCAGCGTCGACGTCACCGCCGCCGGTACCGATGTGCGCGACGAGGAGGGCGAGCTGATCGACCTCACCCTGCCGGTGGTCGGTGAGGTGGTGGCCGGTTCGCGTCAGCCGATCCGGTTGCAGCCGCGCCAGACCGTGCGGGTCGACACCGGCGCGCCGCTGCCGACGCTCGCCGACGCGGTGCTTCCGCTGGAATTCACCGACGGCGGCCGCGCCAGGATCAAGGTTTTCGAGCCGGTCCGCTCGGGCGATTACGTCCGCCGGATCGGTGACGACGTACAGCCCGGTGACGTGGCGGTCCGCGCGGGCACCATCATCGGCGCGGCCCAGGTCGGCCTGCTGGCCGCGGTCGGCCAGGACAAGGTGCTTGTCCATCCGCGGCCGCGGCTGTCGGTGATCTCCATCGGCGGTGAGCTGATCGATATCGATCGCACGCCAGGCCCCGGTCAGGTCTATGACGTGAACTCCTACGCGCTGGCCGCGGCCGCGCGTGACGCCGGCGCCGATGTGAACCGGGTCGGCATCGTCAGCGCCGATCCGCGCAGGCTGCGTGACGTGGTCGAGGGACAGCTGGTGCGCTCGGAGGTCGTCGTGATCGCCGGTGCGGTCGGCGGCTGGGCCTCGGAGCAGGTGCGCGAGGCACTGGACGGGCTCGGTGAGCTCGAGGTGGACCGGGTGGCCATGCATCCGGGCTCGGTGCAGGGTTTCGGCAGGCTCGGCCGCGACGAGGTGCCGACGTTCCTGCTGCCGTCGAATCCGGTGAGCGCGCTGGTGGTCTTCGAGGTGATGGTGCGTCCGCTGATCCGGATCGCGCTGGGCCGCAGGCAGCCGATGCGCCGAATCGTCAACGCCCGCACCATCACTCCGGTCTCCTCGATGCCGGGCCGCAAGGGCTACCTGCGCGCGCAGCTGCTGCGTGACGAGGCGACCGGCGACTACCTGGTGCAGCCCCTCGGCAACGGCAACGGCGGATCCTCGCATCTGCTGGTGACGTTGGCCGAGGCGAACAGCTTGATCGTCGTCGAACCCGACGACACCGATTTCCGGACCGGTGACGAGGTGCGGGTCGCGTTCCTGGCGCAGCGCGGCTGAAACGTGGAGACGATGAACGTATTCCGGGCAGGTCAGCATCCCGGATGGCCTGCGCGGCTCGGTCCGGTGATCGTGGCGGGCGGGCAGGTGACCCTGCGGCCGGTGCGTTTTCGCGACGCCGCCGCGTGGAGCCGCATCCGGCTGCGTGACCGCGACCATCTGGAGCGCTGGGAACCGACCGGGCGCGGCAGCTGGGAGGCGCGCAATCACGCGTCGAACTGGCCGTCGCTGTGGACGAGCCTGAAGGCCGAGGCGCGGCGTGGCGCGATGATCCCGCTGGTGATCGAGGTCGACGGGCAGTTCAGCGGGCAGCTGACCATCGGCAATATCGTGCGCGGCGCGCTGCGCTCGGCCTGGATCGGTTACTGGGTGGCCAAGGACCTCGGCGGTCAGGGCGTGGCGACGGCCGCGCTGGCGCTGGGGCTCGATCACTGCTTCGGGCCGGTCGGCCTGCACCGCGTCGAGGCGACGGTGCGGCCGGAGAATCTGCCCAGCCAGGCCGTCCTGCGCAATGTCGGCTTCCGCGAGGAGGGCATGCTGCGCCGCTACCTCGATGTAGACGGCGAATGGCGCGATCACCTGCTGGTGGGCTTGACGGTCGAGGAAGTCATGGGCACGGTGGTGGACCGCCTGGTCAGGGAGGGTCGAGCGGCGCTGCCGTGAAATTTCTGTTACTCATGTGGCAGGTGTGCACGGCGCGCCTGCCGCGCGGGCAGGCGTGCCCGAATTAACCTACGGACGTCGGTAGTGCGTCCAACGATGGACAACGCGCAGGCGGGGACGGGAGGTGATGACCGCGATGCCGAATTCGATCCTGTGGATCGGACTCGTCGTGCTGTGGGTCTTCGTCCTGTTCCCGATCCTGGCGGACCGGCATCCCCGGATCCGCCGCACCACCGATGCCGCACTCGCCACGCGCGTGCTGCACCGTGGCGGGGCCGAACGGCGGATCCGCATCGGGGCGGCAGGCGGTCATGAGAGTGACCCCGACTACCGCCCCCGTGTGCTGAGCAAGCGCCCCCACCGTACTGATTCGGAGGATCGGATGACGACATCGGCCGATGAGCCCGTCACCGAAGCTGACGACGAGAAGCTCACCCCTACACCGGAACTCGAAGCCGCGTCCGAGGACGAGGTCGACCTCGCCGACGACACGGCCGACGACGACCCCGAAGAGCGTTCCGAGACAGCCGATTCCGCGGATGCCGAACTCGATGACGCTGCGGCGGAGCCGGACCCGGACATCGCGCAGGACGACGACGAGACCGACTCGCCGGTCGCCGCGCGCATCCCGCCCGCGCCGCCAGCCCGCCTCGAGGACGTCACCGCGGACGTCGCCGACTTCGACGAGGACTTCGTGCCGAACAGGCGCGGCCGCGGTGGCTACGACCCCGAGGCCGACGCCATCGCCCGCGCCGCCCGCTACAGCTTCCGGCAGCGCGCTGTCCTCGGTCTCATCATCGCCGCCATCCTGTTCGCCGCGTTCGGCCTGCTGCTGAACGCGATGTTCTGGTGGGCGTGCGGCCTGTCCACGGCCGTGCTGGTCGGCTATCTGGCCTACCTACGCAAGCAGGTCCACGTGGAGGAGGAGATCCGCCGCAGGCGCGCGGCCCGCCTCACCCGTGGCAAGCGCCGCGAGGCCACCGCCACCCCCGAGGCCGCGACGACCCGGCGCACCATGGACCGCGACACCGCCCGCGCCCTGCGCCGCCGCTCCACCCTGCTCGACACCGACGACGAGGACCCGATGTTCGAGCACCTGGAAACCTTCGATCCGGCCACCGCACGCGCGCTACGCACCCGGGTCGAAGACCTCGGCCGCGCAGTCGGCGAATAACTGGTCGAACCCGCATAACAGCAGTTCAGAGTACCGATTCGGTATCCGGGCGCAACGCCTGATACAGTGTCACAGCGCGGTTCGCCAGAGCCGCACGGGGCTATAGCGCAGTTGGTAGCGCGTCTCGTTCGCATCGAGAAGGTCAGGGGTTCGATTCCCCTTAGCTCCACCCACTGAAAATCCCCAGGCAACAGCCTGGGGATTTTTTGTCCCTGTATGCCCCCTACGCCGACAGGGGGCCGGGAGGAGCGCGCCACCTATGCCGACGTTCGGACGAGTCGCCGAGCTGAAAGAACTGGCCGCGCTCGTGGACGGCCCCGACGACCGCAGCGGCATCCTGATCGAGGGGGAACCCGGAATCGGAAAGTCGTCGCTCGTCGAGGAGACGGTCGCCATCGCGGCCTCCGCCGGGCTGCGGGTGCTGCGGACCTCGGGCGCCGAAGCCGAACACGGCCTCGCCTATGCCGGGCTGCATCGGCTGCTGTACCCGCTGCGGCACGCGTTCGACGCGCTCCCCGCGCGCCAGTTCGACGCGCTGACGACCGCGTTGGGTATGTCGGACGTCGTCGCCGAGCCGAGCCCGCACCTGGTGGGTCTCGCCGCACTGACGCTGCTGGCCGATCTGGCGGCCGAACGGCCGCTGCTGGTGGTCGCCGAGGATGCGCACTGGCTCGATTCCGCCAGCGCGGAGGTCCTCGCCTTCGTCGCGCGCCGCATCCACTCCGAACCCGCCGCCTTGCTCGCGACCGTGCGCGATGGCACGAACTCGCCGCTGCGTGAGGCCGAGCTGGCCGTGATGCGGCTCGGGCCGCTGACCGATGACGACGCGAACGCGCTGCTCGACAGCGCCGCACCGGACCTGCCCGCCCAGCTTCGCCGCCGGGTGCTTGCCGAGGCGCACGGAAACCCGCTCGCGTTGACCGAACTGCCGACGGCCGTGGCGGATCTCGCCGAGTCCACCCAGATCATTCCGCTGACAGAACGACTGGAGCGGGCATTCTCGGCGCGCGGCGCGAAGCTGCCGGAGCGCACCCGGTCGGCCTTGCTGGTCGCGGCGCTCGACGATGGCAACGCGGTCACCGAAACACTCGCTGCCGCAGGGGTTCTCCTTGGATCGGAGGCGGAGGCCGATATTCTCGCCCCCGCTGTGGCGGCCCGGTTGATCGATATCCGCTCCGGCACAGTGACGTTCCGTCATCCATTGGTCCGCTCGGCGCTCGTCGCGGCGGCGACTGCCGAACAACGCCGCCAGGCGCATCTGGCGATCGCCGACCTGCTCGTGGAATCCCCGGACCGGCAGGTGTGGCATCGGGCGGCGGGCACGGCCGGAGCCGACGAGGAGGTCGCCGCGGCGCTCGAGGACGCCGCCGAACGATCCCGGCACCACGGCGGGGCGATCGCGGCGCTGGAACGGGCCGCGTCGCTCAGCGCCACGCCCGGCCGACGCGCGGATCGCCTGCTGCGCGCGGCGGAGCTGGCCATCGACGCCGGTCGTCGCGAGACGACCGAACGACTGGTCGACGCCGCGCGCACGCTTCCCCTCACCGCCGGGCAGGAGGCCACCGCGAACTGGCTGGCCAGTGGATTCGACGACGGAATGCGCGAAAGTCCTTCGCGCATCGGCGAGCTGGCCGTCCTCGCTGCCTCGGTCGCCGCGAACGGGTTTCCGGATGCCGCGCTGCGGATCCTGTGGGGTGCGGCCGCGCGGTGCTTCTGGTCCGAACCCGGACCCGATACCCGGCGCGCGGTGCTCACGGTCGCCGACACCTTCGGCATCCCCGACGGCGATCCGCGCAAGCTCGCGATCGACTCGATCGTGGCCCCGTTCGAACGCGGCGAACAGGTACTCGGCCACCTGCGGGCGCTGGCCGCGACCACCGGACGCGAGACCGAGGTCGATCACTTTCTCAGCAGCGCGGCCTACCAGGTCGGCGCTTTCGATCTCGCCGCGCATTTCGCCGGCGCGGCCGCGCCCGGATTCCGTGCCGCCGGGCAGCTGGGGTTGCTGACCAGGGCACTCGCGATCCAGGCCTGGAGCCTGGCCAGGGTCGGTGACCTCGCCGCCGCCGCGCCGATCGCGGCCGAGGCCGCGGCTTTCGCGCTGGAGACCGGGCAGCCCTTCATGCACGCGTCCGCTATCGGCGTGCAGGCTGAAATCGCCGCGCTGCGTGGGGACTACACACAGGCCACAGCGCTCGTGGCGGACACCGAACGCATCGGACTGGCCGCCGCCGTGCGGCCCGTGCTGGCCACCGCGCAGCTCACCCGCGGACTCATCGCGCTCGGTGAGGGCCGCTTCGACGACGCCTTCACCGATCTGGCCCGCGTCCACGATCCGCGCGACCCGGCGCATTCACCGGCGCTGGCCGCGTATTTCCTCACCGAACTCGCCGAGGCCGCCGTCCGCGCCGGGCAGGCCGACGCCATGACGGAACTGCTGCGCGGGCTTGAACCCGCGGCGGCAGCCACCTCCGCGCCCGCATTGCACATCGGAATGCGCTACGCCCGAGCGGTTCTCGCCGGTGACAACGCCGCGGAGCTGTTCGCCGCCGCACTGGCGGCGGATCTCACCGGCTGGCCCGCCGAACGCGGTCGCTTGCATCTCGCGTATGGCGAGTGGCTGCGGCGACAGCGCCGGGTCGTGGAATCGCGCACCCATTTGCGCACGGCGCGGGAGGTTTTCGATGCACTCGGCTTCACCGCCTGGAGCGAACGGGCACGCCTGGAACTGCGCAGCGCAGGCGAATCGAGCCCGAATCGCGACCCGGATGCCAGGGAACGGCTCACCCCGCACGAGCTGAGTATCGCGCAACTGGCGGCACAGGGGCTGACCAACCGCGAGATCGGGCAGCGGCTCTACCTGTCGCACCGGACCGTCAGCACGCACCTGCACCGGATCTTCCCGAAGCTCGGGATCAGCGCACGGGGGGACCTCGCGGCGCTGCTGCCCGCCCTGGACGAAACGGCCGGTTGAGCGACACCGATTACGTCATCCGACGCTCGCGGCGGGGTTGGTGCGCTGCCTAGCGTCGATGACATGGACATCAATCGACGACGGCTTTTCGGCGGAGCGCTCGCGGCGGGCGCCGCAGGCCTGGCCGTGACTTCCCTCGGCGCCTGCGCCACCGACTCCGCCACGGCGCCCGCGACCGCCGCACCCGGCGCGGCCCTGCGAGGGGGATCGGGAGCCAACACGAGTCTCGGCCCCGTCAAGAAGATCGAGGCTGGCGTCCTCTCGGTGGCCTACGCCGAGTTCGGGCCGGTCACCGGGCCACCCGTGATCCTGCTGCACGGCTGGCCCTACGACGCCTACAGCTTCGCCGATGTCGGCCCGCTGCTGGCCGCAGCCGGATACCGGGTGCTCGTCCCGTTCCTGCGTGGCTACGGCGAGACCGCCTTCCTGTCCGCGCAGACCGTCCGCAACGGACAGCAATCGGCGATCGCGCGCGACATCGTCGACTTCATGGACGCCCTGCGCATCGACAAGGCCGTCCTCGGCGGATTCGATTGGGGTGCCCGCACGGTCGACGTCATCGCCGCGCTGTGGCCACAACGCGTCAAGGCGATGGTCGCGGTGAGCGGATACCTCATCACCCGGCTGGCCGCACAGCAGCAGCCGTTGCCGCCCGAAGCCGAACTCGAGTGGTGGTATCAGTACTACTTCGCCACCGAACGTGGGCGCCTCGGATACACCCGCAATCGCCACGATTTCAACAAGCTCATCTGGCGACGCGCCTCCCCGGCCTGGGATTTCGACGACGCCACGTACGGTCGCAGCGCCGCCGCCTTCGACAATCCCGATCACGTCGACATCGTCATCTCCAACTACCGGTGGCGGTTGAGCCTGGCGCCGGGCGAACCGCACTACGACGCCTACGAACAGCTTCTCGCCACCGGCCCCGCCATCTCCGTGCCCGCCATCACCATCAGCAGCGACTTCGACGGCGCGGCCAAAGACGGTCGGGGATACCGCGACAAGTTCACCGGCAAGTACGAGCATCGCGTCTTCGACGGCATCGGGCACAACGTCCCGCAGGAAGCGCCGAAGCCTTTCGCGCAGGCGATCATCGACGCCGACCGGCTGTGAATATCCGGCTCCGGGCGCTCGGCGTGCCCGGAGCCGGACGCGGTCACAGACCGGTGCGCGCCTCGATGCGGCCGCCCGGCTCGAGCTCGACGACGGTGTCGATGCCGATCCTGCGCAGGAACGTGTAGTCGTGGCTGACCACCAGGATCGCGCCGCGATAGTCGGCCAGCGCTTCGACCAGTTGCTCGACACTGGAGATATCGAGGTTGTTGGTCGGCTCGTCCAGAATCAGCAGCTGGGCGGGCGGGTCGGCGAACAACAAGCGTGCCAGTGAGACCCGGAAGCGTTCACCGCCGGACAGCGTCGAGACGGGTCGTTGCACGCTGCTGCCGCGCAACAGCAGGCGGGCCAGCTGGTTTCGGATGGTGGCCGGTGCGGTGGTGGTGGCCACGGCGTGGACGTTGTCGAGCGCGCTGGCTTGCTCGTCGAGGTTGTCCAGACGTTGTGGCAGATACCCCACCCGGTCGGTGAGCAGCGTGCCGCGTTCCGGGTCGCGACCCGCGAGCAGGTTTTCGATCAGTGTCGACTTGCCCGCGCCGTTGGGGCCGATCAGGGCGACGCGTTCCGGGCCCTGGATGACGACGCGCCGGTCACCGTCGCGCAGTTCCGCGATGCGGCGGCTGCGCGGCACATCGGGATCGGGCAGTTCGAGATGGATGTGCTCGTCGCGGCGTACCCGTGACGAAGCGGAATCCAGGATATCCTGGGCCGCACGGACTTTGGCATCCAGGGTGGTGCGCATGCCCCCGGCCGAGCTCTGCGCCCTGCTGGCCCTGTTGCCCGCGAGAATCCGCGGAATTCCGCCGTCCCGCTGTGTCGCCCTTGCGGTGCGCTCGCGTCTGGCGAGCTTGGTCTCGGCCTCGATCCGCTGCCGCTTCTCGACCTTCAACGCCTGTTCGGCGGTTCGAGCCGCCTGCGCGGCCGCTGCCTGCTCCTGGTCGACGTGGTGCCGCCAGGCGCTGTAGGGCCCACCGAATACCTCCAGTGTCGCGGCCCGCAGTTCCGCGGTGGCGTCCATCCGTTCGAGCAGCTCGAGGTCGTGACTCACCACGAGGAGGGTGCCCGGCCACGAATCCACCAATTCGGCCAGCTTGGCACGGGTTTCGCGATCGAGGTTGTTGGTCGGCTCGTCGAGCAGGGTGATCGGCGTGCGCTGGATCCGCAGCCCGGTGATCGCGACGAGCACCGCTTCACCACCGGAGATCTCGTCGACCCGGCGGTCCAGATCGGTGGCGCTGAAACCGATGTCGTGCAGCGCTTCGTCGGCGCGGGATTCGATGTCCCAGTCGTCGCCGATCGTCTCGAAGTGTTCGTCGCCGGTCCGGCCGGATTCGATCGCGCGCAAGGCCGCGAGTTTGCCCGCGATGCCGAGCAATTGCGCGACGGTGGCATCGCGGCCGAGGGTGAGCGTCTGCGGGAGATAGCCCACCGGGCCGGTGGTCTCGATGCGTCCGGACGTCGGTATCAGGTTGCCGGCGATCAGCCGCAACAGCGTCGATTTCCCGGCGCCGTTGCGGCCGACCAGACCGGTGCGCCCGGTGCTCAACGTCGCGTTGAGCCCGGACAGCGCGACGGTGCCGTCAGGCCATTCGAAGGACAGATTCTGCAGCGTGATGGCCGCGGAGATGGATGTGGACATGGGTCGTCGACTCTTTCCTGCTCGTGAACGAGCGGCCGCAAGTTCGCGCCGTGGTCGAGATTGACCGTCGGCGCGTGATTCAGGAACTGTGCGGAGCCAGGCGAAGGCGAGAATGTGTGATCGGAAGCGCCCCCTTCGACCGGGCGGCTAGATTCTGTCGACTTCCTCGATGAGCACGTGGCCACCCTAGCAGCGGTGTCAGACCGTAATGGTCTGGTATTCGGTGTACTGGCCCAGACCGACGGCGCCGTATTCGCGGCCGATTCCGCTGGCCTTGAAGCCACCGAAGGGACCGTCGAATCCGACCGGCGCACCGTTGACGGCGACCGTGCCTGCCCGGATCCGGCGGGCCACGGCCACCGCCGCCGCCTCGTCCGCCGACCACACGCCACCGGAGAGGCCGTAGTCGGAATCGTTGGCGATGCGGATCGCGTCGTCGATGTCGTCGTAAGCCATGACGACCAGGACCGGGCCGAAGATCTCCTCCCGTGCGATGCGCATCGCAGGCGTCACGTCGGCGAAAACCGTCGGTGTGACATAGAAGCCGTCCCGCAGCCCGGGTGGCACCTGCGGGCCACCACAGACCAGGCGGGCGCCTTCACCGATTCCGGCCTCGATGTAGTCGCGGACCCGCTGCTGCTGATCGCCGCGGACCATCGGCCCGATGAAGGTTTCCGGGTCGCGTGGGTCACCGACCGGCAAGGACTCGACCAGCGCGCTCAGCGCCGCGACCACCTCCCCGTAGCGGGAGGCCGGGGCGAGGATCCGGGTGTGGGCGATGCAGGACTCGCCGTTGTTCAGCAGCGAAGCGAACTTCAGGCCCTTCATCACCACGGTCAGATCGGCGTCGGGCAGGATCACCGCCGCCGATTTGCCGCCGAGTTCGAGACTGACCCGTTTGAGCTGGGAGCCGGCGATGGACGCGATCCGGCGACCGGCGCCGGTCGAGCCGGTGAACGCGATCTTGTCCACCAGCGGATGGGAGATCAGGTACTCGCTCGTGCCCCGTTCGGCGGGCAGCACACTGAGCACGCCGTCCGGCAGCCCGATGCGATCCATCAGCTCGGTCAGCAGTCCCATGCTCAGCGAGTTCTCCGGAGATACCTTCAGCACCACGGAGTTTCCGGTGAGCAAGGCGGGCAGCAGCTTCGATGTCGCGGCGGAGAAGGGCGAGTTCCACGGGATCACCGCGGCCACCACGCCGACCGGTTCGCGCCGTACCACGCTGCGCATGCGCGCATCCGGGTCCGACGGAGTGAGCGTTCGCTCCCAGTCGAAATGCTCGGCGGCCGCGAAGTAGGCGTTCGCCTGCCGGGTCAGAGCGGCCTGGCCTGCCTGGGTGAACCAGGCGGCCGAACCGTTTTCGGCGGTGATGAGCTCGGCGATCCGGTCGGCCTGTTCCTCGCGCAGCTGATTGAACTGTCGCAACATCACGATTCGCGCGGCGGCCGGGGTGTCACGCCACTCGCGGTTGTCGAAAGCCGCGTGCGCCGCCGCGACCGCGCGGTCCACATCGGCGGGCTGGGCCTGCGCCGCCGCGCCGAGCAGCGATCGATCGTGCGGAGACAGGATCTCCAGTAGCGCCGGTTCGCTGGGTTCGGTCCACGATCCGCCGATGTAGAGCTGCTCGTAGGTGATCATCCAGCTGCTCCCGGTGCGGCCGGGTTCTGTTGGTCGCGATAGGTTTCCAGCAGTCGCAGCCAGACTTCGCTGATGGTGGGGAACGCGGGAACCGCATGCCAGAGCCGGTCGATCGGAACCTCGCCGGTGATGGCGATGGTGGCCGAATGCAATAGTTCGGCGACGCCAGGTCCGGCGAAGGTGGCGCCAACGATCACCCGGCGCCGCGGGTCGATCAGCACCCTGGCCTGTCCTCGATAACCGGGATCGTGCTGGATCGCGCCCGCGACCCGGCCGATGTCGTAGTCGACCACATCCACCACCCGCCCGGCGCGGGCGGCGTCCTCGGTGGTGAGTCCGACCGCCGCGATCTCCGGGTCGGTGAACACCACCTGCGGAACCGCCACCAAGTCGGCGGTTCCGGTGTGCGGGCCCCACTTCTCGGTGTCCAACGTCCGGCCCCGCGCTCGGGTAGCGATGACCGCCCCGGCGATACGGGCCTGATATTTGCCCTGATGGGTGAGCAGTGCACGGTGATTGACGTCGCCGACCGCGTACAGCCACGCGCCGTCGACCGCGGTCACGGTGAAGGTGTCGTCGGTGTCGAGCCACTGGCCGGGCGTCAGGCCGACGGTCTCGATGCCGAGGTCCGCGGTGCGTGGTGCGCGTCCGGTCGCGAGCAGGAGCTCGTCGGCCACCAGCCGGGTGCCGTCGGCGAGGGTGAGGTGGACGCCGTCGCCGGGGCCGCCCGCCCGTTCCGCCGCGGTGATGGTGGTACCGAACCGCAGGTCGACACCGGCCTCCCGGAGCCGCTCGGCGACCAGGTCCGCGGCGAATGCCTCGACCCGGCCGAGCAGCCGGGATTCGCGAGCGATGAGGGTGACCTGCGCACCCAGCGCCTGCCAGGCGGTGGCCATTTCGACGGCGACCACACCGGCGCCGAGAATCGCGAGCCGGCCGGGAACGTCCTCGGCGGCGGTGGCTTCGCGGCTTGTCCACGGCCGCACCGTATCCAAGCCCGGTAGTGGGGGCAGTGCCGCCGACGTGCCGGTGCACACCGCCACCGCGTGCCGGGCGGCGAGCCGCACGGTGCCGCCCTCGGGCGTATGAACTGTCACCTGCCGCGGTCCCGCTATGCGGCCGTGGCCACGAATGAGCTCGACCCGCACGGAGTCGAGCCAGTCGACCTGGTCCCGGTCGTTCCAGTCGGCCACCATGCGGTCACGGTGTTTCAGCACCGCCGGCACGTCAAGGCGGCCGGTCACCGCGCCGCCGACGCCGGGGAAGCGTGCGGCCTCGCGATAGAGCAGGGCGGGACGCAGCAGGGCCTTGCTGGGCTCGCAAGCCCAGTACGAGCATTCGCCGCCGACCAGCTCGGATTCGACGATCACGGTACTGAGCCCGGCGGCGCGGGTACGGTCGGCGACGTTCTCGCCGACCGGCCCGGCGCCGATGACCACGACATCGTAGGTACGAGTTTCCTTCTCGGACATGGGTTCGCCTTCGCTGGTCGGATCAGCGGCCGGGTGCACGCTGGGTGACTTCCTGCAGGAACCAGCCGTTGCCGTCGGGATCGGTGAACGCGGCGAACGAACCGTAGGAGCGGCGCTGCGGATCAGCCCCGGGGACACGGCTTTCGGTTCCGGGGTGATGGAACACACCGGTGGCGTCGCGGAACGGTCCGTCGACCTCGATCCCGCGCTCGGTCAGCTCCGCGACGGTCTGCTCGATATCGGTGACGATCAGGTGCAGGCCATGCACGGAGCCGGGCGCGGCCGCGCTGACACCGGTGCCGATGATGATCGAACATTCCGAACCGGGCGGGGTGAGCTGGACGACGCGGTAGTCGTCGTCCACCGCGAAGTCGGCGTCGAGACGGAATCCGAGCCGATCGGTATAGAAGGCCTTCGCGCGGTCGACGTCGGCGACGGGCAGCACGATGACCTCGAGCTTCAAATCCATGATCACGGGGTCACGCCCTGGGCGGCCTGCTCGATCACGTCGGCGACCACGTCGGGTTGCGAGACGGCGACCGAGTGAGAGGCCTCGACCTCGGTGACCTGGGAATGTGCCCGCTCGGCCATGAACCGCTGCGCCGCGACGGGGATATTGAGGTCCTGGGTGGTGATCACGTCCCAGCTGGGCTTGTCGGTCCAGGCGGCGACGGTGGCCTTCTCCTCGAGCGCGGCCTGATCGATCGGACGCTGGGTGGCCGCGGCCAGGGTCGCGCGGTCCGCGGCGACGTCGGCGGCGAACTGGTCGCGGAACTTGCTCTGCTGGATATACAGATCGGTGCCCGCGCTGTTGTCCGGGCGGGTGAAGGCGACCGGGTCGAGCGTGCCGGGCAGCGTGGACCCGGGGAACTTGGTGGTCAGCTCGAGCGCGGTTTCTCCCGGTGCGGGCAGGAAGGCCGCCACATACACCAGCGCCTTCACCTGATCGTTGCCCGCCGCTGCGGCGCTGATGACCGATCCGCCGTAGGAGTGCCCGACCAGGACGACCGGGCCGTCGATGCGGCTGATCAACCCGCGCACCGAGGCGGCGTCGGCGGCCGGTCCACGCAGCGGATTCGCCGCCGCGACAACGGGATACCGGTTCTCGATGAGCTTGTCGATGACGTCGTTCCAGCTCGATCCGTCCGCGAACGCGCCGTGGACCAGCACGATGGTCGGCTTCGGCGCGTCCAAGGTGGGGCCGGCCTGGGTGGTGGTGCTCGCGGTGCAGGCGACGGCGAGGCTGCCCGCGGCCACTACGGCCGTGATCGCCGCGACCGCTCGGCTGGAGCGTCGGATGTCGACCATGTCATGGTCCTTTCGGGGAACGGTGAAGCAGTGCGGATTCCACAATGAGTCGCGCGGCCCCGGCGCCACATCTGTCACCTGACGCCGACCATGACGTAGTCACCATCGCCGGACCGGCAGTGTCCGACACGAAGCCCAGGTGGGGGCTGTCCAGCGCGCACGCATCGCGGGAGCGTCCCCGATCGGCGGGGACGGGCTGGAATACGTCAGTCCCAGCGTCATCCGACAGATTCGGGGCGAGGTCCCGGACAGCGATCGTTCTTCTCATGGCTACTGTCCGTTTTCACCTGATGTCCACCCTGTCGCCCGCCGAGGTCGTGCACGTGCTCACCGACTTCGGGCCAACCCGTCCCGAGGCATGGCCGACGATCGATGCCGAGCACTTCGTCGTCCACGAGCGTGGCGAGACCTGGGCCGAGGTCACCGAAGGCACCGCCGCGGCGTGGGAGCGCGCCCGCTACGAGTGGGACCCGGCCGGCGACACCGTCACCATCACCACGCTGGACTCCAAACTCTTCGGCGCGGGCGGCGGCTGGGTCTTCCGCGCCACGCCGACGCAGGCGGGCTCCCGCGTCGATATCGAACTGACCCGGACCCCGCGGGCGTTCAAGGGCAAGGTCCTGGCGCTGCTGCTGCCCCTGGTCGGGCCGTCCTCGCTGCGCAAGTCCTTCGCCGCGCCGTTGCGGGCCGCGTGATGTCGCTCCCGCCCCAGACCTCCGGTGTGCTCGCGCCGGGCGCGCACGTCTTCGACTCCGACGGTGTCCGCCAGCGGTACCACGTCTACGGCAGCGGCCCGGTCTGCCTCGCCCATCCGGGCGGGCCGGGCATCCACTGGGAGTACCTGCGCATGCCCGAGCTGGAACATCATCTGACCATGGTCTATGTCGAGGCCATCGGCACCGGCGAATCCGGTCGTCTGCCGACACATCCGCACGGCTACACCCGGGAGCGCTACAGCATCGCGCTGCAACGGATCATCGATCACCTCGCGGTGCCGACGGTGTATCTGCTCGGTCACTCGCACGGCGCGTTCGTCGCCGCCTTCCACGCGATCCACCGTCCGACCGGCCTCGCGGGCGTCATCCTCTACGAGGGTTCACCGGTGACCGGACCCGAGCACGGCGCGGAGGCCGCACGGCGGCTCCGGGAATTCGCCGCTGCCCACGCTGATCGCCCCGAATTGGCCGAGGTGCTCGCGGCTTTCGGTGCGATGCAGGCTATTTCGAACGATGTGCAGACCCTGGCCGTCGCCCGCGGCATCTTGCCCGCCTATCTCGCCGACTACTGGGGTGACGAACGGCGCTGGGCTCCGGTGCGCGATGCGCTGCGCGCCGGCTACATCTCGGGACTGGACGCGATCGGATCTCCCGATCTCGTCGACGACCGCGCCGACCTACCCGCACTGACCGTCCCGGCGCTGGTCGTCGTCGGTCGCTTCGATGTCATCTGCGGACCGCGCTGGGGACAGGAGCTGCACGAGCTCATCCCCGATTCGCGACTGCTAATCCTGGAGCACAGCGGCCACCTGGGGCATCTGGAGGAACCAGGGCGTTTCGCCGCCGCGGTCCGCGACTTCGCCTGCTCACCACAATCCGTGCCGTCACCGCGTGGCGGCAGCCGGGAAAGGCTCGTGCCATGAACCCACGAAAGCCCGAACGACCCCCTGTCGCAGAGCTTTTCGTCTGCGGACCGATTGCGATGCTGATCTGGTCGGAGACCGCCGTGCTGCACGGTCGCGGACCGTCGGCACCGGAGTTCGTGGGAGGCAGGTCATGAACAGCACTGCGACACCTACTGTTTCGGCATCCGAGCGTTCGTCGCTGACCCGCCTGTCGCTGGGCCGCGGTGTGCTGGCGATCGCCTGGGCTCTCGCCTTCGCGGCAGCCCACGACCCCCTGGACGCCGTCGCGGTCATCCTGCTGGTCGGCTACCCGCTGATCGATGCCGTGTCGTCGCTGATCGACTTTCGCGCGGTGCCCGACGGCCCCGAGCGCCGGGTGACCGCGGTCAACGGCGTTCTGAGCGCGGTCACCGCTGTCGCTCTCGGTATCGCCGGGACGACCGGCAGTGCCGCCGCGGTCCTGGGTGCCTTCGGCATCTGGGCGGTGCTGTCGGGCGCGGCCCAGCTGGCCGTCGGGCTGCGCAGGCGTGGCGCGGTGCTCGGCAAGCAATGGCCGACGCTGATCTCCGGCGGACTGTCCTTCCTGGTCGGCGCGACCTATGTCGCCAAGGCCGCGGGCGAGTCGCCGTCCCTGGATGTCCTGGCCATCTACGCCACCGGTGGCGGCGTCTTCTTCCTCGCGCAGGCCGCGCTGCTGGCGTGGAAGGCATATCGGCCGCGCGACCGCACTGGCCTTCGCCGCCGAAACGCCCGGGGCTAATCCGGGTTCAGGTGCCTGCGTTGTTCGGCGCGGTGGGTGAGGGCGTCGACGATGCGTTGCCAGGACGGGGACGACTCGGAGATGCGCGAGGAGATCAGCGTGCGGGTCGTCTGCCTGCCCGGGTCTCGTTCGTGGGCGATTTCCCAGGCGTCCAGGTCGTCGATGAGCTGGTCGAGGCGGGGATCGTGGGGGTCCCAGGTGGCGGAGTGGTCGACGGCGAGGTAGAGGCGGGTGGTTTCGGGGTCGTCGAACTCGGCGTTCTTCTCGTGGATGCGCTGGGGGACGGCGTCCGGGTCGAGGGCTTGCAGCAGGATCCAGGAGTCGCGTTCGAGGAGTACCCGTTGTTCGCCGATTCCGAGGCCGCGCATGCGGTTCAGGATGGCGACGACTTCGGGTGGCAGGACGAGGCTTTCGCCGCTGTCCAATTCGGCTATCCGGCTCCGGTATTCGGTGAGCTGGTCGATCTTGCGCTGGAGTTCGGCGTCGATGTCGGTGATGGCCGCGGCGAATTCGGTGGGTTGGGCGTGGAGCAGCGCGTCGATGCGGGACAGGGGAACACCGGCGTCGGCGAGGGTTCTGATCCGGATGAGATCGACTGCCGCTTGGGCGCTGTAGCGGCGGTAGCCGGAGGCGTCGCGGTCGGGCTCGGGGAGCAGGCCGACGTGGTGGTAGTGGCGGACGGTGCGCACGGTCACGCCCGCGGTGGCCGCGAGCCGGCCGATCGTGAGCACCGTCCTCCTCGGGTCTACGCCGAACATGATCGTGTCGAGTCTAGGTGCGTGCGGCTCGGTCGACGACATCGCGAATCGCCTGGACCACGGCGTCGGGACGGTCGAAGCAGAGCCGGTGGTGCACGGTGTCGGCGAGGATGCGGTGGTCCCCCTGCGAGAGGCCGCGCACCAGGGCCGCGTCCATTCGCCGTCGGCCGGCGTGCATCTGTCGCAGCGTCTCCGCGGGCTGGGTGGGGTCGGGGCCCAGCGCGCTGAGCGCGACAACGGGGATATCGGGAAGGCCAGGCCCGGTGTGGAGTTCGGCGGCCAGTGCGGTCAGATTGCTGCGTTCGGCGATGCCGACGCGGGTCCATTCGTCGCTCTCCTTGGCTTCGACCAGCGATCGCCGGATGTGCTCCGGGTAGGTCGCGAGCAACTCGGTGCGCATCTGACGCAGAGCCGGGCGCAGCTGTTCGAGCTGCTCCGGATCGGTGCCCATCCGCTCCGCCTCGGCCAGCCGCATCGCGGGCGGCATGAACTCGTCCCAGTCGCGGTGCAGGCCGTCGATCCAGACCAGTCCGGCCACCTCCCGCGGGTACAGCTGCGCGAACCGGTGCGCGTAGAAACCGCCGAGCGAATGAGGCGCGAGAACATAGGGGCCGGGGATGCTCTGGGCGCGCAGCAGCTCGCGCAGTTCGGTGGCGACCGCGGCGGCGGTGCGCGGCAGGGGGAGCGAGTCGCTGTAGCCGGTGCCACCGCGGTCGTACACCACGGCCGTGGTGAACTGTGAAACCTGTTGCTGGACACCGAAGTAATCGAGGCCGACCGCGCTCGCGCCCGGCAGGAACACCACGGCGGGCCCGCCGCTGCCCGAGCGGTGCGCGAAGATGCGGTGGCCGCAGACTTCCTGGAACCCGCCGACCGGCGGCACGAGCCGAGTCGGGGGAGTGCTGTTGTTCGTCATGGGACCAGCCTCCAACCCTGACGCACGGTCAAGGTCAAACCCGGGTCTGGCTCGTCTGCGGTGTGGCTCGGCGGCTTCGGCGAGCGCGGGTCAGAACACCAGGTAGCGCAGGGCGAGGAAGCGCAGGCCACCGCACCCGGCCATGACGGTGAGCATGGCGCAGGCCTGAGTGAACTCGCCGAGGCCGGGGACGAAGGTGTCCAGTCCGGCCAGGGCGCCGGTGCTGATAAGCAGTCCGGCCAGGGCGAGTCCGCTGCCCTGGCACTGCGCCGCGAACCAGCCCACCTGACCCGCCGCCCGGAAGGTGAGACGGCGGTGCAGTTCGTTCGCGATCAGGGTGCTCACCATCGAGCCCGCAATATTCGCGGCCAGTGGTCCCAGGTCGGTGCAGGCAAGAAACAGCAACACGTAGGCGATATTGCTGACGCCGCCGACCAGGGCGAAGCGCAGCAGCTGGGCGCAGATGTGCTCGCCGAGCAGGAACCGCCGGACTTGGGTGCACAGGCCGGACCAGTCCGCGCGCGGCGCCGGGACGAAGACGGAACCGAAGGCGGGGGCGGGGGCGATGCTGGTCATACCGAGAACCGTGGCCGAGCCCGCTGACGCCGACCTGACGTCTGGCTGACAAACGCCTGGCACGACGCGGCGCTGACTGTGTCAGCGGACGTGTCAGGGCGGTGTCAGCCCGGTATCAGCCGAGCCGGTGACTGTAGTTCCCATGAACAGCACAGCAATTGCGGCCTCCGGGCTGCGAAAGGCCTACGGGGACAAAACGATCCTCGACGGCATCGACATCACCGTCGGCACCGGCACGATCTTCTCGCTGCTCGGGCCGAACGGGGCGGGCAAGACGACCACCGTAAACGTCCTGACCACCCTGCTGAGGGCCGACGGCGGCACCGCCCGCGTAGCGGGCCACGACCTGACGACCGAAACCAAGGCGGTCCGCAAAGCGATCGGGGTCACCGGCCAGTTCGCCGCGGTGGACGACCTGCTGACCGGCGAGGAGAACCTGCGACTGATGGCGGATCTGCACCGCCTGCGCGGCAATGCGGGCAAGCGGGTGGTCACCGAACTGCTGGACCGATTCGACCTGGTGGAGTCGGCGCGCAAGCCGGCGGCGTCCTACTCCGGCGGTATGCGCCGGAAACTGGATCTGGCGATGACCCTGGTCACCAAGCCGGAGATCGTCTTCCTGGACGAGCCGACCACCGGCCTGGACCCGCGCAGCAGGCGGACCATGTGGGAGATCGTGCGGGAGCTGACCGCTGACGGCGTGACCATCTTCCTCACCACCCAGTACCTCGAGGAAGCCGATCAGCTGGCCGACCGGATCGCGGTCCTCGACCAGGGCCGCATCGTCGCCGAAGGCACCGCCGACGAGCTCAAGCGCCGTGTCCCCGGTAGCCACATCCAGCTGCGGTTCACCGACGCCACGGAACTGGCCGCGGCGGCGCGGATCCTGCCCGGCGCCACCCCCGACGACGAGGCGCTGGCCCTGCGGGTTCCCGGCGACGGCAGCTCGAAATCCCTGCGCGCGCTGCTGGATCGGCTCGCCGCGCACTCGCTCGAGGCCGACCAGGTCTCCATCCACACCCCTGATCTCGACGATGTCTTTCTCGCCCTGACCGGGCACGCCACCACGGAGGCCGAAGCACGATGAGCACTCTTTCCGTCACCGATTCCCTGTTCGACGCATCGGTCATGTTGCGCCGCAACTTCACCCACATCACCCGTTCTCCGGTCACGATCTTCAACGCGGCGCTGATGCCCGTGGTGATGATGCTGATCTTCGTCTACGTGTTCGGCGACGCGTTCGACGTCGGCGAGAACTACATCGACTACGCGGTACCCGGCATGCTCATGCTGGCCATCAGTTACGGCCTGTCCGGCACCGCGGTCTCGGTGAGCTCCGACATGACCACCGGTGTCATCAACCGGTTCAAGGTCATGGACGTCTCCCGTGGCGCCGTGCTCACCGGCCATGTCGCGGCGAGCATGGTGACCAACGTGGTCGCCGTCGCCTCCGTCCTCGCTGTCGGCTTCGCGCTGGGATTCCGCTCCCCGGCGACCGCTGTGCAGTGGCTGGGCGCGCTCGGCGTCCTGCTGGCCACGGCCTTCGCCGCGGCCTGGCTCACCGTCGCGCTCGGCATCGCCGCGAAAACCCCTGAAGCCGCTGGTATGTCGGTGGTGCCGCTGATCATGCTGCCCTTCGTGAGCAGCGCGATCGTGCCCGCGGAGAAGATGGGTCCCGGCGTCCGTCAGTTCGCCGAGTACCAGCCCTTCACCCCGATCATCGAATCCCTGCGTGGATTCCTGGCAGGCAACCCCTCCGCCGGCTACACCGCCGCTGCGCTCGCCTGGTGCGCCGGGTTCGCCATCGTCGGGTACCTGTGGTCGCGTGCCACGTTCACGAAGCGAGCGTGAGTGCCACCAGTTCCGGCCTGCTCGCCAGCGCACCCTCCCGCATCGCCTCGGTGAATCCCACATCACCGAGGCGATGTCGTGCTGTCCGCTCGATGCGGGCGGCATCCGGCTGGGAACGGTCGGGCACCCCGCGCGTCGCGGTGCTCGCCGCGAGCAGTCGCGCGGCCTGCTCGTACTGTTCCGCGCGCAGCGCCAGGTCCGCGATGCCGACGAGTACCTGGGCTATCAGCGGAGCGTGGCCTGCCGCCGACGCCGCCTCGAAGGCCGAAGTGTGTTGTGCGCGAGCCTTGTCGAGGTCATCGGCGAGGTAGCCGAGCAGGCCGTGCACCATCGCACTGACATTCGGCTGTTCGGCATCACTGCCGAACAGCGTGCGCGCGAGATCGATCTGCCCGTGGGCCAGCTCGGTGTCGCCGCGCCAGCGAGCCAGTTCCGCACGTGCCAAGGCGACTTCGGCCAGCGCGGTCGGCCAGCCGGTCCGGTCCGCGCAGCGCTGCGCTTCGGCCAGGGCCGCCGCGCTCGCCTCGGCGTCGTCGAGCAGCCAGTACAGCTGGGCCTGCCGGGATCGCATTCCGACCACGTCCTCGATCGCGCCGACCTCGGTGACCACCCCGATCGCCTGCTCGTACAGCTCGCACGCGGCGGCGAATTCGCCGCGCATGGCGGTGCGGTTCGCCAGTTCGGTCAGCGCGAACGAGATCCCCCAGCGCTCACCGAGGGCACGGAACTCGGTGAGCGCCTGTTCCAGACACTCGTCCGCCTCGGGCCCGTCGTGGCCGAGCACGGTGCGCAGCTTGCCCAGCTGTAGGCGCGCCAGGGCACGCGACCAGGGGTCGTCGTCGGTGAGCACCGCTTCGAAGGCGGGCAGATATTCGTCCGGTCCGGCCAGCATGCGTTCCAGTGCGGCGGTGAATCGCAGCGCCGGATGGCTGCTCCGGCTGTCACGGCCGAACTGGTACGCCTTGTGGATCCATTCCCGCACCTCGTATTCGCCGTTGCGACCCGAGGTCCCGAAATGCACGGCAAGGCCGTACACCGTCGCCTTGGTCTCGTTGTCGACCTCGCCGGGGATCTCGGCAGCGGCGACGACCAACTCGGTGCCCTCGGCCTTGTGCCCGCCCAGCCACCAGTACCAGCCCGCTGCCGCCGCGAGTCCCATCGCCCCGGCCGCGTCACCGGACGCGAGCGCGCCACGCATCGCCGTCGAGATGTTGTCGTGCTCGGCCGCGAGGACGGCGAGCCACTCCAATTGCTCGGCACGGCGCAGGTGCGGTTCCGCGGTGGCGGCGAGGCCGGTGAAGTACGCCAGATGCGCATGGCGCGCCGACTCCGCGTCGCCCGCCTCGGCGAGCCGGTCGGCGGCGTACCGCTTGATCGTCTCGAGCATGCGGTAGCGCGGGATCTCGTCCTCGGTGACGAGCAGCAAGGACTTCTCGGTCAGGGTGGTGAGCAGCTCCAGCACCTCCCACTGCTCGACCTTGCCCGCGCAGACCTGTTCCGCCGCTTCCAGACTCGCGCCGCCGGAGAACACCGAGAGCCGGCACAGGACCATCTTCTCCGCGTCGCTGAGCAGTTCCCAGCTCCAGTCGACCACCGCGCGCAACGTCCGGTGCTGCGGGATCGCGGTGCGGCTGCCGCCGGTCAGCAGCCGGAACCGATCATCGAGACGGTGCGCGAGCTGATCGAGGGACATGGTGCGCAGCCTGGCCGCGGCCAGTTCGATCGCCAGCGGGATACCGTCGAGCGCCCGGCAGACCCGTGCCATGGTCGCCAGGGTGTCCGCATCGGTCGCGAGGTCCTTGCGCACCGCGCCCGCCCGGTCCCGGAGCAGCGCGACGGCGGGGGAGGTCTCGATCTCGCGGGCGTCCGCGTCGTCGGCGGGCAATGTCAGCGGCTCGACCTGCCACAGCGCCTCGCCGGTGATGCCGAGCGGTTCCCGGCTCGTCGCGAGGATCCGCAATCGCCTGCATTCGCCGAGGATCCGGTGGGCGAAGGCCGCCGCCGCCTCGATCACGTGCTCACAGTTGTCCAGGATCAGCAGCGTCTCGCGGTCGCGGATCGCCGCGATCAGCCGGTCCATCGGGTCGGCGTTCGGGGCGTCGCCGAGCAGCGCGTCCCGGAGACCGAGCGCGGCGAAGGCCGATTGCGCCAGGTCGCCGCTGCCGTCGGCGGAGGCCAGTTCCACCAGCCAGGCGCCGTCGGGCAGGTCGCCGAGCATGGTGCGCGCGGTTTCCACGGCCAGCCGGGTCTTGCCTGATCCGCCCGGCCCGGTCAGCGTGGTAAGCCGGTGTGCCGCAATGAGTTCGCGGACCGCGGCGATGTCGGCGCGCTTGCCGACGAAGCTGGTCAACTCGGCGCGCAGGTTGGTCGTGCGTTCCGCGGGTCGCGCCCCTACCTCGCCGCGCAACAGCGCGACATGCAGTGCGGACAGCTCCGGTGACGGGTCGACACCCAGCTCGTCGGCGAGGGCCTCGCGGGCGCGCTGATACACGGTCAGCGCCTCCGCGCCACGGCCGGCGGCGCCCAGTGCCCGCATCAGCGCGGCAACGAGCCGTTCCCGCACCGGATGCTGGGATACGAGTTCGGTCAGCTCGGCGACGACTTCGGGGCCACGACCCAGGCGGAGTTCGGCTTCGTAGCGATCCTCCATGGCGGCCAGGCGCAGACCGTCGAAGCGTGTGATCACCGCGTCGAAGGCCGCGCTCTCGCCGATGTCCTGCATCAGCGCACCGCGCCACAGGTCGAGTGCTTCGCGCAACAGCCGCGCCTGGTGCGCGTCGTCACCGCCGCGCGCCTGGTCGAGGAGCTGTTCGAACCGGATCGCGTCGACCGCGCGAGGCTGCACCGTCAGCCGGTATCCGCCCGCCTGCACCTCGATGGCCCCGTCGGGCAGTGCCCTGCGCAAGCGGGAGACCAATGCCTGCAGGGCGTTCGCCGCGTCGGCGGGCGGCTGCTCGTCCCAGATCCAATCGACGAGTTTCGATTTCGGGACCGCGCGACCGGCTTCGAGTGCCAGCGCGATCAACAGCGCCCGCAACCGAGCGCCCGGTACCTCTATCGATCCACCGTCCTCTGTTCGGATCTCCAGCGGTCCAAGCATCCCGATCTGCACCCGGCCCATTGTGCCTCGGACGTCAACGGGTCGCGACACCCGCTTCGACGGGCCGGAGTCCGTGTCAGCGGGTGCGTCAGGTCGGTGTCAGGTCGGTGTCAGCGGCGCTCGCGACAGTAGTCACATCAACAACGCAGCAGCACCGACCGAGGAGATTCCGATGTACACCTTCCAGACCCCCGCCCCGATCGCCGTCACCGTCGATGTCCTGTCCGCAGGCGTCACCGTCATCGCGTCCGACCGCAGCGACACCGTCGTCGAGGTCAAGCCGGCCGACGCGAGCAAGAAGGCCGATGTGCGCGCCGCCGAGCAGACCAAGGTCGAGTTCAGCGACGGCATCCTGACCGTGACGGCGTCGAAGAACTGGCGCACGCACACCCCGTTCGGTGGTAACCCGTCGATCGAGGTGACCATCGAGGTGCCGACCGGCTCGGAGCTGACGGGCACCGCCGGGGTGGGCCGGTTGCTCGGTGTCGGCGAACTCGGCCGGTGCGACCTCACGGTGTCGCTCGGCGACATCGCCGTCGAGCGTCCGCAGGGGTCGGTGACCGCGAAGACCGCCAAGGGCAACATCCGCATCGGCGAGGCTGCTCGCGGGGAATTCCGGCTGGAGACCTCCTCGGGCGAGCTCGAGGTGGGGATCAGCCCCGCCAGCGCGGTCCGGCTGGAGACCAGCACCACGCTCGGCGCCGTGCGGAACCTGATGGAGCCGGTCGCCTCGGCGCACGACACGGCGGACACGGTGCAGGTATACGCGCGAAATGCCCTCGGCAACATCATCATTCGGCACACCGCCGCTGCCTGATCTCGGCTTCGACGGACACCACTATCCGATAAGGAAACCCCCGATGAGTGCAACACTTCCCGTCCCGCTCGGCCTTCCCCAGCAGCGCGATGCGGGTCCCTTCGATCCACCCGGCGAGATCACCCGGCTTCGCGAGGCTCGCCCCGTCAGCCCGCTGATCTTCCCCGACGGTCACGAAGGCTGGGTCGTCACCGGCTACGAAGCTGTCCGCCGGCTCCTGGCCGACACCCGGTTCAGCTCCCGCCAGGACCTCGGCATCGTCCACCCGGCGTATGAGTCCTCCGGCATGCCCGTCCAGACCGAGCCGTCGCCGCAGATCCCGGGCTTGTTCGTCGCCATGGACCCGCCGGATCACACCCGGCTGCGGCGCAAGCTCACCGGCGCCTTCACCGTCAAACGGATGAAGCAGCTCGAAGAGCACATCATCGAGATCACCGAGCGGCAGCTGGACGAGATGGCGCGGCTGACCCCGCCGGTCGACCTGGTCAGGGAGTTCGCGCTGCCGGTGCCCTCGCTGGTGATCTGCGAACTGCTCGGCGTCCCCTACGAGGACCGGGAGACCTTCCAGGTCAACTCGGCCCAGTTCCTGGTCAAGGATCAGGAACTGGAGCAGAAGATGGCCGCGTACGGCGCGATGACCTCGTACCTGGCCGAACTGGTCATGCGCAAGCGCGCCGAACCCGGCGAGGACATCCTCTCCGACCTCGCCCGCGACGAGGACCTCGGCATCGAGGAACTGGTCGGCATCGCCTTCCTGCTCCTGCTGGCAGGCCACGAGACCACCGCCAACATGCTGGCGCTCGGCACCTTCGCGCTGCTCGAACACCCCGAGCAGCTGGCCGAACTGCGCGCCGACCCGGAGCTGGTCCCCAATGCCGTCGAGGAGCTCATGCGCTACCTGTCGGTCGCCGACATCTTCTATCGCTACGCCACCGAAGACATCGAACTGTGTGGCGAGACGATCGGCAAGGGCTCGACGGTCGTCATCTCGCTACTGGCCGCCAACCGCGACCCCCTGCGCTTCGACAACCCCGACACCCTCGACGTGCACCGCACGGCCCGCGGCCACGTCTCCTTCGGCCACGGCGTCCACCAATGCCTCGGCCAGCAGTTGGCCCGCATAGAGATGCGCGCCGGCTTCACCGGACTGCTCCGCCGCTTCCCCACCCTCGAACTCGCCGTCCCCGCAACCGAGGTGAAGCTCAAAACCGACATGAACATCTACGGCGTCCACGAACTGCCCGTCACCTGGACGGACCAGCGATGACAACGCCGCGGATCTCGGCGGATCGGGAGCGCTGCATCGGCGCGGGCATGTGCGCCCTGCTCGCGCCGTCGGTCTTCGACCAGGACGATGACGACGGCCGGGTGCGAGTGCTCGACCCGGCACCGCGGGGCGGTCACGCGGCGGTGCTGGAGGCCGTGGAAGCGTGTCCGTCCGGTGCACTCACGATCGGCGAGTCCTGAGACACCCGCGCTGGGGTCTCAGAGCCGCGCTACGCAGACGACGAATTTGCGCTGGTTGTAGACGAATCCGAGATTGCCCGACTCACATTGGTTGGCGTCGGCGACGCCATGCTTGACCTCCAGCACCTTCACGCCCTCGGTGGTGCCCCCGGTGGCGCAGTCGATGTGCGTCGGCTTCTTCTCGCCGAGCTCCAGGCAGCCGCCGACCACCCAGTCGATGTCCATGCACAACCCACCCTGCTCGACCGAGCCGACACGCTCGCTGTAGGTCTGATCGGTGTCGGTCGGGCAGGTGCCGCCCGCGGGCGCCTTGTCGAAGATCTTGTAGCTGGAAGGGCCACTGCCGCAGGTGGTCTTCTCGACCGTGACCTGCTCGCCGTCACCGTCGGCCACCACGCAGTCACCGACGGCCAGCTGGATCGCGATCGGCGTTTTGGCGGCCGAGCTGAGAGTGGCGACGGGGGCGGGTAGCTGAGGTTCGACCGGCGCCGATGGCGCGTTCGTCCCCGATGCGGCTGCCGCAGTCACGTTCTCGGCCGGATGCCCGCTGCCCGCGATGTCTTCCGAGGTCAGGGAGATCGCGGCCACCATCACCACGGTCGCGAGCAGAGCGGCTGAAGCGATGAAGACCGTCAGGACTAAACCGGCTTGAACACGTTGGCGTGACACGGACAGTCCTCCAGAGCTTTTACTGTTGCACCTCGAATCAAGCAAATGCTTACACCATGTGACGCGCGCGCGTCGAATCACCAGTTCGGTCAAACAGATTCGGTCAAACGACTAGGTCACGATCCGGCAACGATGCGCGGCCAGGTCTGGCTGATTGTCATTTCCTCCCACAAGCTTCGGACGCTGTACAGCTGCTCGCCATTCGGTCGTGCCGACCGGAGGTACCTGGGAAGGAAATGTCAGTATGAAGTTCGGCCCGTTGATCCCGGCGACCCTCCTGGCCGTCGCGGCCGTTGGCATCGCTGCGGGGACTGTGAACGCGAAACCGCAGGACAACCACGATGTTTCGACGTCCGGCGTCGACCGTGGCGTCGCCTATCGCACCGTCGTATCAGATTTCTCCCGGGTTGTCACAACCACCGTGGACCACGGCAAATTCGTGATCGCCGACAATGGTGACAAGGTGTCGCTGAAGTCGGATAGTGGTGAAGTCATTACTGAAATACCGCTGACTTACATTGTTTCCGAAAGTCGCATGGCGGTGGCGCAGGAAATCAGCGATGACGGCCAAAAACTCACTCTTACCCCGAAAGTGACCGCGCTAAACATCGGCGAGATGCAGCCCATCAACTCGATGGGACGCCTTGCCGCCGAGGTCAATCAGAACGTGGTCGGCGTGGTCGTCGGCGGCCTGCTCGGCGGGCTGATCGGAACCGTGCTCGGCTTCGGCTTCTTCAGCATCATCACCGGGCCCGTCGGCCTGGTCGTCGGCGCGATCGCGGGCGGCGCCATCACGGGTGGCCAGTCGTTCATGGACGCGGTGACGGCGGTCGTCAGCGGCCAGCCCTGATACGAAAACTGCCACCCCCGAATCGCAACGGACGCGACCAGGGGTGGCAGTTTTCGCAGCGGGTGTCAGCTCTTGACGAGTTCCGGCGACTCGGGTTCGTCGGACTGTTCCGGAGCGTGCGCACCGTGCGGGTTGTCGGAGCGGTTCGGCAGCAGGACCGCCATGGCGACGACGACCAGTGCCAGGGCTGCCGAGACCAGGAAGGCCAGGCGCATGCCGTCGAGGGTGGCGGTGATCTGGTCGGTGCCGTCGGCGATGAGCGAGGTGCTGCGGGCCGACATGACCGTGACGACCAGGGCGGTGCCGAAGGCGGCCGCCACCTGCTGCAGGGTGCCGAGCATCGAGCTGCCGTGCGAGTACAGGTGCATCGGCAGGGCGCCGAGGCCGAGCGTGAACACCGGGGTGAACGCGCCGGCCAGCGAGACCATCAGCAGGATGTGCAGGCCGAGCAGCTGCCAGTACGGCATCGTCAGCGAGATCTGGGTGAAGCCGGCCAGCGAGACGGCGATGCCGATCGAGCCGGGGATCACCAGCGCGCGGCCGCCGAACTTGTCGAACAGGCGACCGACGGTCGGGCCGAGCAGACCCATCGCCAGACCACCCGGCATCACCAGCAGACCGGTCTCCAGCGGGCTCAGGTGCCGCAGATTCTGCAGGTACAGCGGCAGCAGGATCATCGAACCCATCATCGCCAGGAACGCGATGGCCATCAGGACCAGCGCCTTGGCGTAGGTGCCCGACAGCAGCACCCGCAGGTCGAGCAGCGGGGTGCCGTTGCGCTGCAACTGCACCTGACGCAGCGCGAACGCGGCGATCAGGGCGACGCCACCGGCCACGATCAGCGCCGGGACGGTGTAGCTGCCGCTGTGGAACTTGCTCAGCCCGAACACGAGTCCACCGAAGCCGACGGCGGCCAGGAACACGCTGGGAATGTCGAGCACACCGGGCTGCGGTTCACCGACGTTCTCGAGCTGCCGCAGACCCAGCCAGGTGACCACGCCGGCGATCGGCAGCATCACCACGAACAGCAACCGCCACGAGTCGAGCGCCGGGACGCTGATCTGCAGGATCAGGCCGGAGATGACCGGGCCCATGGCGGGCGCCACCGAGATGGCCAGCGTGACGTTGCCCATCACCCGGCCGCGATCCTGCTCCGCGACAACGGTCATGAGGGTGGTCATCAGCAGCGGCATCATCACCGCGGTGCCGCCGGCCTGGATGATGCGGCCGATCAGCAGCACCGCGAAGGTCGGCGCGAGCGCCGAGAGCACGGTGCCGGCGATGAAGACGCCCATCGCGACCGCGTAGGCCTGGCGGGTCGTGACCCGCTGCAGGAACCAGCCGGTGGTCGGGATGATCGCGGCCATCGTCAGCATGAACGCGGTCGACACCCATTGCGCGGCGACCTCGGTGACGTGCAGATCGCTCATCAGCCGCGGGATCGCGTTGATCATGATGGTTTCGTTGAGGATGACGACGAAGGTCGCGAGCACCAGCACCCGGATGACGGTCGGTGTCCGGCCTTTCGTCATCGGCGGGGATAGTTCGGCCGGCATCGGGGTACCTCCAGGAGCAGCGGGGTCGGCAGGGCGAGCGGTGGCCCGATGCCGGGTCGACTGTGTCCCGGCACCACGAGAGAGAAGACGGATTTCGTCGGTCCAACTCATCGGGCGCGGGCCAGTATTCCGCTCACCACCGACACAAATCACCTTGTTTTCGGCGCGAGCGCCGCACCGGCATGAGGGAAACGCGCAGGTCGGGTGGACTTCTCACCCGAAGATCCGGTCGAAGGTGAGCCTGGTCACTCTCGGAGAATCGGCGCCGGAAAGCAATCGACGGGGCGGGCGTGGCTGAGTGTGTGCGCCGACCTGACGGGGTATACCGGATCGGTGACTACATCGAGAGTGTGGCTTGCTGTGGTGTGCGCGATCGTTGCCTCGCTGGGCGGTGTCCAGGCGAAGGCCGAAACAACGGGGGCCCATGTCAGGGGGGAGGCGCCGCTCGGAGAGCGGGCCGTCCAAATCGATGTGTACTCACCCGCTATGGGTCGGATGATCCAGAACCGGGTGATCAAGGCGGCGAATCCGGGAGCGCCGACGCTGTACCTGCTGACCGGCGTCGGCGGCGGGGCCGACGGGATCTCCTGGTGGGACGACACCGATGTGCAGCGGTTCTTCGCCGACAAGCACGTCAACGTGGTCATGCCGGTCGGCGGCGCGTTCACGCTGTACACCGACTGGATCACCGACGATCCCACTGTCGGCCGGGTGCGCTGGGAGACCTACCTGACCGACGAATTGCCCGCCGTGATCGATGGCATGCTCGGCACGAGCGGACGCAATGCCATCGCCGGCGTGTCGATGAGCGCGGCCTCGGCGCTGGATCTGACCATCCGCGGCGGTTCCCGATTCTCCGCCGTCGCCGCGTTCAGCGGTTGCCCGTGGGCGGCGGACCCGCTCGGGATCGGCATGGCCGGCGCCCAGGCCGTCCGCGGCGGCGGCAATCCGGGCAACATGTGGGGGGCGCCCGGCGGCGCGGTGTGGCGCGAACACGACGTCTTCGCCAACGCGGGCAAGCTCGCGGGCAAGACGATCTTCCTGTCGGCCGCCACCGGCCTGCCCGGCAGGGCCGACCGTGGGCTGCCCATGCCGCCGGTCGAAGCGATCGCCGGGGCGTGCACGGCCGCCTTCGCGAACCGTCTGGCTCAGCTCGGCGTCCCCGCCACCTACGTCCAACGGCCGACCGGCGCGCACACGTGGGGCCAGTTCGAGGCCGACCTGCACGAGGCCTGGCCGCACCTGGCCGCCGCCATCGGGGCCTGAGCTCAGGCCTCGACGGTGGCCGGTTGTTCGACCGGCGCCGGCGGCGTCGCCACGGGTTCTGGCCCGATCTCGTTGTCGCGCCTGCCCCGCCGGAACCACCACTGCAGGACACCGATGCCGATCAGCGCCAGTAGGGCGCTGGTGAGGCTGATCGACAGACCCGGCGGCCGCCAGGTGACGGTGAGCTGGGCGTTCTGGGTGCCCGGCGGGATGTCGACGGCGAGGAAGACGCCCGCGACCGCCTTGGTCGGAATCTCGCGGTCGCCGAGCATGGCGGTGTAACCCGGCCAGGCCAAGCGGGACAACACGATCCGGCCGCCGGTGCCCGAGGACACGGTGGCCCGGTTGGTCAGGCCCGCCTCCGGCATCACGGTCGCGTGCACACCCGACTCGTGCGCGATGAGGTCGCCGGGGGAGGGCAGCGGGTTGACCCGCTCGAGCACCCAGATCTGCCGTTCGTGACCGGGGTAGTCGACGAACTTCCAGCCCGCCGGAGCAGGCTTGGCGCCCGCGTCGGGGTACTGGGCACGTTGCAGGACAACACGATCCAGCCGCATCAGGTCGACGACCGGCGTATCGGTCGACGGCTCGACCGCGAACACCCTGCGATACGCGTCGGGACAGGTACCGCCGTCCCACGCCATGCACAGCAACCCGGCGAACGCCGCGTGCCCGACAGGGGTATAGCCGTTGACGTACTGCAGGCCGAGGTTCTTGGCATAACTGCCGAGCGCGATCGAACCGTAGGTCGCCGCGAGGGTGCGTTCCTCGTCCCGGACCATGATCCGGTCGGCCAATTGCAGGGTGCGGCCGTCGAAATCGGGGAACGCGGCGGTCATCTCGGAGCGGCGCTCGGGGAACCCGTACGACATGGGCGTCGTTGGCGCCGCGGCTACCTGCGCGTAGGCGATGGGGAAGGTCGCGACGATGGTCAGCGCGGCGGCGGCGGCGACTCCGCGGGTGCGCGCCAGCCAGACGACACCGGCGCCGAGCGCCACCACCACGGCCACCGCGAGCACATGCCGTTCGAGGAGTTTCGGTGCGGCGGAGAACGATCGGACGAACAGCAACCCGATCAGCACGCCCGCCGCGGCGTACCGGCGCCGGGACGCGGCGAACACGCCGTAGCGGCTGAGCAGCACGCACACCAGCACCAGCAGCGCGATCGCCAGCATCGGCAGCACCCTGGCAGGCCAGCGCAGCGGTCCGATCGCGCCCGGTCCCGCCGTCCACATCAGCGCGGCGACGGCGAACAGCGCGATCCCGCTCCAGTCGGCGGCGGCGCGCGCGGCGGCCTTCCAGTCGATGAAGGCCAGCGCCGGGATCACGAACCACGCGATGTAGACCATCGGCAGCGGCTGCACATGGCCCCACCAGGCGGTGAACGCGGGCACCGTGCTCGGCAGGCTCGCATTGAGCGATTCCGACCACGGCACGGTCAGGAACGGGTCGTTGTGGATGGTGGAGACATCACCGCGCCAGGTGGCCTGCGAGGACAGCAGGATCGGCAGGTTGGCCACCATCGCGCCGAGCACCGCGAGCCCGGACGCGGTGAGCAGCCGCAGTACCGGTGCCCACCGGCGCCGGTACAGGTACTCGCCCGCGGCGACGGCGGCGATCATCAGGCCGGATTCGACGGCGGGGAAGGCGTATTGGATGGTCAGCGCCAGGTACAGGAACACGAACAGCGGGATCGGCCCGGTCCGTCCACGCGCGTACAGCACGGCCGAGGCCCAGGCGTGCACGAGCCAGGCGGTACCGGTGTGCGAGGTGAACCAGCTGGCCTCGTCGAAGAACAGGAACCAGCCGCTGAACGGGAACGCCACGCCCGCCACCGCGGCCCAGGGCGCGCGGGCGCCGTAGGCCAGGCAGATCCGGAAGACGCCCAGCGCCGCGATCGCGGAGAACACCAGCTTCACCGCGGTCGCGTACAGCGCGAGATTGTCGAACGAGGGCGCGAGCAGATACACCAGCAGCTGCGGCGGGTTGTAGAGCCCGGCTTCCTCGAGGCTGTAGTTGCCCGCCATCCATTCCCACGGCACCATCGCCGGGAACCGGCCCGCCCGCAGTTCGGTTCCGAGCAGCTGCCACATCGGCACGTATTGCGCCTCGGTGTCGTCGGTGTAGAAGTGCCGCGGGTCGCCGAGCATGACCGCGAGATAGCCGGCCAGCACCGCGATCACGACGATAATCGCCCACTGCACCACTTGCTTTCGCGGTTCGAACGCCGCGCGTATCCACACGAGCGCGGGAGCATAGGGCATAGACGTGAATCGGACAATACGTGGGGATGTCACGGCGTAGTGGTGGACGTTTGTCCAGCTCAGGTGTGGTTAGGTTGGGGTAAGCACAACTCGGTGTGTCACCGCTGTCGGGTTCGAAGTTGATAGCATGGCGCAACCGAGCCGACCCTTCGAGAGAGTCATCAATGCAGTTCGAAATCGTCGAGCGGGACGAGACATGGGTGGCCGGTCTACCGGTCCGCAGTCCCAAGCGCGCCCTCGGTGAGCTGCGCGACCGGGATCTCGAAGCCGCGTGGTCGGCCGTCCTGCACCAAGACCTCGGCGGCCCACTGGCCAGCGCCTACACCGACTACACCGGTGAGCTGAGCACCTACAACACCCAGATCGTCGGCTACCAGTGCGATTCGCTCGATCAGGTGACCCGCGGACATCTGGCGGCCCGCCTGCCGCGCGGCACCTACGCGCGGTTCTCCTCGGTCGGTAACTTTCCGCAGGTGATGACGGATCTGTGGACCCAGATCGCCTATGCCGAGGAGCACAACCAGATCAAGCGCACCTTCACCGGCGATTTCGAGTGCTACCCGCACGCGTACAAGATCGACCTGTATCTGGCGGTCGATCCGCGATGAGCTACACGATCGTCGTGCGCGGCAGCGCACTCTACGGCGGCCTGGCCGTGCCGCGGGTCCATCCGAGCTTCAAGGTCAGCAACAGCGACCTGATCGAGTTCCTCAAGGACCGTCTGCGCGACCGGCCCGGTGGCAGCGAACCGCTGCACACGGTCTACGTCCCCGACCCGGCGGGCAACTGGAACGCGCTGGTGGCACGGGAATACGCGTCCCCCGACGACGTCCCGGTCGGCGATCTCATGGTGCGCGTGCCCCGGGGCATCTACGCGCGATTCGCTCCCAACGGCGATTACCACGATCCGGTCGAGGACGTGTGGGCCCAGGTCGACGACGCGACGGCGTCGGCGGAGATCTCTCGCGCCTATCGCGAGGAGATCGAGGTCTGGCACGGCCCGGACACCGTAGAATTGTTCGTTTCGATCACGGCGGATAGCTAAGTGGTAGCCAGATTCGAACCGATCGGTCTGGATCTTGCCGGCATCACTCTGAGCACATGTTCTGAGCTGCGGATACTTCACCCGTAACACAGGGTTTCCGGAAAATTAGCCACTCGCCTGGTGCATTCCATTCGGATGACGGATACTGCACGAGTCGGCATCGGTAGGACGCCGACCGCGCGCGGGCGCGTAGCACGGAGCTAGGAACACGATGGCTGTCGAAGCAGCGCGCAACGACGCGGGGTTGCGGTGCGTTCACCGCGGCGCCGGATGGCACGCGATGACGCGGTTCGTGGTTCGGACCCGTCGATGATCGAACCGGACCCGCAGACGGCGGACTACCGCCCCTTTGTGCTCGATCCGGCCGATCACGCCGACGCGGCAACCTTGCGGCAGCTGGCCGGGTCGGCCGGCATCCGCCGATACGACCTGCGCGCCGGGATGCGCGCCGAGCTGGCCGAGCTCACCGGCCCGCCGCCCGGACTCGATCCGGGCGAGGAACGGTGGGTCTACTACCCGTGGCGCCACGCCCTCGTCGCGATCCTCGGCCCCGCCGCGTTCCTGGCGATCCGCACCGACCGCAATCGCAACAAGCTCACCCGTGCCGAACAGCAGCGCCTCGGGCAGCTGGCGGTCGGTGTCGTCGGGCAGAGCGTCGGCCATTCGGTCGCGTACACGCTGGCGCTGGAAGGCGCGTGCGGACTGCTGCGGCTGGCCGACTTCGACACCATCGAGCTGTCGAATCTGAACCGGGTGCCGGGCGGACTGTTCGATGTCGGCGTCAACAAGTCGGTCGTCACCGCCCGCCGGATCGCCGAACTCGATCCGTATCTGTCGGTCGAGATCTGGCAGGCGGGCGTGCTGATCGACACGGTCGACGAGTTCCTCGACGGGCTCTCGGTGGTCGTGGAGGAATGCGATTCGCTCGACATCAAATTCGCGGTCCGCGAGGCCGCGCGCAGGCGGCGGATCCCGCTGCTCATGGACACCAGCGACCGCGGCCTGTTCGATGTCGAGCGTTACGACCTCGAACCCGGCCGCGAGCCCTTCCACGGTCTGCTCGGCGCGACCACCGGCGCCCAGCTGGCCGACCTCGACACCAAGGCCAAGGCGCCGCACGTGCTGCGCATCCTCGACCCCGGCCAGCTCTCCTCGCGGATGGCCGCCAGCCTGGCCGAGGTCGGCGAGACCATCACCACCTGGCCGCAATTGGGCAGCGACGTGCAGCTGGGCGCGGCCATCGTGACCGCGGCGGTGCGCCGGATCGGGCTCGGCGCCAAGCTGTCCTCCGGCCGGACCCGTGTCGACCTCGAAGCGGCGCTGGACTCGCTGGCCGAACCCTGCTACCTCGACGAGGGCATCGACACCGTGCCCGAGCTGCCCGCCGACACGCCCCCGGCCGACCCCGTCGCGGCGATCCTGTCCTGCGCCCAGCGCGCGCCATCGGGCGGCAATGTGCAGCCGTGGCGATTGCGCGGCGAACCGGGGCTGATCGAGATCGCCCTCGACCCCACCGGCTCCACCGCGATGGACATCGAGCTGCGCGGCAGTGCCGTCGCGGTCGGCGCGGCCGTGCACAACGCCCGCGCCGCCGCGGCCGCCCACGGCCTGCTCGGCGAGCCGCAATGGCGCGTCGACGACCCGGCCACGCCCTTGCTCGCCCGGCTGCCGCTGCGCGAAGGGACCGACCCCGATCTGGCCGCCGACTATCCCCTCGCCCTGGAACGGCACACCAACCGCAGGCTCGGCGCGACGACACCGCTGTCGTGCACCGTCGTGCCCGCGCTCGGCACCGCCGCCGCGGCCGAGGACGCCACCGTGCACGCGATCACCGGCACTGACGCACTGGCCGAAGCCGCCGCGCTGCTCGGCGCCAGCGACCGGGTCCGCTATCTCACACCCCAGCTGCACGGGCAGCTCTACGCCGAATTGCGCTGGCCCGGGGAGGATCTGCGCACCGGCATCGACGTGCGCACACTCGAACCGGCGCCGGACGAACTGGCCAAGCTCCAGGTCGGCCGCCGCACCGATGTGATGGACCGGCTGCGCGAGTGGTCAGCGGGCGCCGCTCTCGGGGAATCCACCGTCGACCGGGTGCGGGCCAGCTCGGCTCTGGTGGCGATCGGTTTCCGCGCTCGCGCAGGGGGTATCCCGGATTTGGCCGATTACGCGAGAGCCGGTGCCGCGGTGGAAAGAGTGTGGCTACGGGCGCAACTGCTGGGGCTGGCGGTGCAGCCGGTGTCCCCGGTGTTCCTGTATGCCGACCGACGCGAGGATTTGCGCATCGTTTCTCCCGAGTTCACAGATACACTTGCCAGCATTCAGTGGCGTTTCCAGGACCTGTTGGGAATCCCTGAGGATGAGAACGTGGCATTGGTTCTTCGTCTGAGCTACGCCGCGGCTGCGAGCGTTCGCAGTCGACGGTTGCCGGTGCCCGGCAGTAGGAACGACGGATAGCGCGGATCGGAGACAACGTGCCTCGGCAAACGCTCGACTCACTGGTGACGCAGGTCGCCTCCGAGTTGATGGGTGTCGACGCCACGACCATGGTGGCGGCGAGCGAGCGGGTGCTCGCCGCCCTTGTCGAGCACTTCGACGTCGATGTCAGCTATCTGCGCCACACCGACCGGGCGCGGCGCGTGACCGTTCTCGTCGCCGAATGGCCGCGCAGGCCCGAGGTACCCGATCCCGACCCGCTGCACACGGTCGAGTTCGAGCACGCCGACTCGGTCTTCCGCGCCCTCGAATACGCGACCGAGCCGCTGATCGTGCGCCCCGGCCACGACAGCGCCGACTACCAGGAGACGATCCGCAAGTCCTCGGGCATTCCCGAGGTGGCCATGGCCTGCGTGCCGCTGGTCTCGCGCGGCGAGTCGACCGGTGTCCTCGGCTTCGTGAAGATGGGCGATCGCGCCTGGTCCAAGCGCGAACTCAACGTCCTCAAGGCCATCGCCGCGCTGTTCGCCCAGCTGCAGGCGCGCGTCGTCGCCGAGGAGAAGCTGCGCTATATCGCGCTGCACGACGATCTGACCGGCCTGGCCAACCGCCGCGCCCTGCTCGAATACATGGAGGAGCGGCTGAGCGCGGGCGAACCGGGCCCGATCGCCACCTTCTTCCTCGATCTGGACCGGCTCAAGGCGCTCAACGATTTCCTCGGGCACAGCGCGGGCGACAACTTCATCCGCACGCTGGCACGCAGGCTCAAACAGAACCTCGAGCCCGGCGACATGATCGCGCGGCTCGGCGGCGACGAGTTCGTCATCGTGCCTGCGGCGCCGATGGACTCGGTGGCGGCCGAGCTGGAGGCGACCCGGATCCAGCAGCTCATCGGCCGCCGGGTCTCGGTCGGGCAGGAATCGGTCAGCCGTGGCGTGAGTGTCGGTGTCGCGCTGGGCATTCCGGGGGAAACCTCGGTATCGGACGTGCTGCGCCGCGCCGACCATGCCCTGCTGTCGGCGAAATCCGGTGGCGGCAACGGGGTCGCGGTGTTCACCGACGCCATGCGCGCGCAGTTCGAACTCCAGGACGACGTGGAGCTGAACCTGCGCAGCGCGGTGTCCGACGGCTCGCTGGTACTGCACTACCAACCCGAGGTCGACCTGCGCACCGGCCGGATCGTGGCGCTGGAAGCGCTGGTCCGCTGGCAGCACCCGACGCGTGGGCTGCTGCCGCCGGGCGCGTTCGTCTCGGTGGCCGAGGCCACCAACCTGGCGGGTGAACTCGGCCGGTGGGTGATCCGTTCGGCCTGTTCGCAATTCGCCGACTGGCGCCGCCGCGGGCTGGCCGCCAATGTGGTGATCCGGATCAACGTGTCGCCGGTGCAGCTGGTCAGCGCCGATTTCGTCGAGCGTATCGAGGACATTCTTCGCCTGTTCGGGATCGACGGCAGCTCGGTCTGCCTCGAGATCACCGAGCATGTCGTCGTGCAGGACCTCGTGCGGACCAGGCTCACCCTGCGCGGCCTCAAGCGGATGGGCGTGCAGATCGCCATCGACGACTTCGGCACCGGCTACAGCTCGCTGTCGCACCTCAAGGCGCTGCCGGTCGACGCGGTGAAGATCGACCGTGGTTTCGTGCAGCGCCTCGGCGACAGCAACGACGACCTGGCGATCGTGAAGTCGATCATCGGCCTGGCCGGTTCGTTCGGGCTCGGGGTGGTCGGCGAGGGCGTCGAGACGCCGATGGCGGCCAGGACGCTGGTCGGCCTCGGTTGCTATCGCGCGCAGGGCTTCCTCATCGCCCGGCCCATGCCTGCCGAGGAAGTCGAGGCGCAACTGCGGGAGGGCCGCATCCCGCTCGACCTCGATCTGCCACGCGCGGGACGCGGCGTGGCGCCGAGCTGATCGCGGCGATGCCTGCCGGGGAGTGGCTGCTGATCGAGACCCTCGTCGAGGATCTCGACCCCACCGTCGTCGCGGAAGGCGCGCAGGTCAGGCAGTGGGCGGGACCGGTGTGGCTGCACCGCAAACTCGGGCAGGCGCGCGCGGGTGTCGTCGCGGCGGCGGTGCGGCGCTGCCGGGCCGATCAGGTCTCGGTGCGGGAGGAGACCGACGGCCTGCTGGTACTGGCCGAGCCGGTCCGCTGCGCGTTCGACGGGATCCACGGTGTCCAGCTGTGGGCCGGACCGGTCGCGGCGCCGGTGCCGCCGCGTCGGCAGGTGGCGGCGTGGGACTGGGAGGCCGACACCGAACTCGCCTACCACGGACCGGGTTTGGAGGAGCTCATCTTCGCCCGCGATCCGGCCGAGGTGCGTGTGGTCCGTACGCCGCCGGACGCCTTCGGGCGGATGGTGCGGTTCGACGGCAGGGTCGACTACTTCGCGATGGCCACCGGGCTCGTGCCCGGCGGGCACTGGCAGGGCGAGGTCGACATGCTCGGCGACGACGACGCGGTGCGCCGCTTCCAGATGATCGCCAGGGCAGCGCCGCGGGTGCGCCGGGTGAGCGGCCTGATGCACGCCGTCCCCGAACACAACGGGGTGCCTGACCCGGATGTGACCATGTTGCGGGCGGTATCGCAGCGCGCCGGTGTCGGTATCGGCCTCGTCGAGCTGTCCAGCGCGATGATCTACGAATGGGCCGCCGAGCCGCTGCACCCGCTGGACCGGTGGGCAGTCGAACGGCCCACCGTCGACCCGGACGACCTGGCCGCGTTGCGCGCCGCCTGCGCCGATGTCGCGCGCGAGCCGGGGACGGCACGGCGGCTCGCGCTGCGGGTGCGCTTCGCCGACGGTGAATGGATCACCGCGCAGGCCGAACTGGTCGCGATGACCACCGCCGCGTTCGGGCACGGCCTGCTGCGGGTCTGGTCCGACGGCGCGCCGGAGTCCGGTTAGCCGCATCTTTCGCCGCTGTTCACGCGCTGTTCCACGGGCCGGTTCCAGGGGGCACCCGCGTCGCTGAACTATCGGGGTGTGCGCATCGTGCAGCTCGCCAACTTCTACGGCCCGCGATCGGGTGGGCTGCGCACCGCCTTGCATCACCTCGGCGAAGGCTATGTCGCGGCCGGTCACGAGGTGGTGCTGATCGTGCCGGGGCCGCGGCGCAGCGAGGAAGTGCTGCCCACCGGCGCACTGCGAATCACCTTGCCCGCGATCGCGATTCCGTGCACCGGTGGTTACCGCGCGGCCGATCCGCGGCGGGTGGCCGATGTGCTCGGTGGGTTGCGGCCCGACGTGCTCGAGGTCTCCGATCGGCTCACCCTGCGCGGCTTCGGGCGCTGGGCCCGGCGTCGCGGTGTCGCGAGTGTGATGATCTCGCACGAACGGCTCGACCGCCTGCTCGGCCAGTTCCTGCCGGGGCCCGCCGCCCGCCGCTGCGCCGATGTCGCCAACCGGCGCACCGCCGACGACTACGACATGGTCGTGTGCACGACCGACTTCGCCCGCGAGGAGTTCCAGCGGATCGGCGCACCCAATGTGGAGCTGGTGCCCCTCGGCGTCGACCTCGACCTGTTCAGTCCCCGCCGCCGCGACCACCGGCTGCGCGCCGACCTCGGCGTCGCCGGGCATCCCATGCTGGTGCACTGCGGCAGGCTGTCGGTGGAGAAGCGGGTCGACCGCAGCATCGAAGCGGTCGGCGCACTGCACCGCGCCGGCCTCCCCGCCCGGCTGGTCGTCGCCGGTGACGGCCCACGCCGCGAGTCGCTCGAACGCCGCGCCCGCACCCTGCCCGCCCTCCCCGGCGGCGAACCGTCGGTCCACTTCACCGGATTCATCAGCGACCGCGCCATGGTCGCGAAACTCCTTGCCACCGCCGATGTCTCACTAGCCCCCGGCCCCCACGAAACCTTCGGTCTCGCCGCCCTGGAAGCCCTCGCCGCAGGCACCCCTGTCGTAGCCAGCCGCTCCTCGGCCCTGGCCGACATCGTCACCGCCGAATGCGGCGCCATCGCCGCCGACCGCCCCCGGGCCTTCGCCCGCGCCGTCACCGACGTCCTTGCCATGCCGACCACCGGCCGCCGCCAAGCCGCCCGCACCCGCGCCGAACAATTCACCTGGCCCCGGGCGGTGGCAGGCATGCTCGCGGTCCTCGATCGGTGAATTATCTGTAGCCTGGGCAGATCATGAAGGGGATTCCGTGGGAGGAAACAAACCGCCGAGCTCGTGAACTCGACCCGACTTGGGATTCGCCCGAGCGCGTCGCGAGCCGCGAGCAGATGCGTGCCGAGCAGCTTGGCATGCAGACCGATCCGCTGACGATCGAGCGTCCGTAGGCCCCCACCAGCGACGCGAACTGAGGGGACCGGTGACAGATCCAGACGAGGCGATGAGTTCCACCGTGGGCTCGGGGCGGATCGTGCCTGTTTCAGCGGCGGCAGCGGCACTTGCCGTGTCTATCGTGGCCGCAGTCTTCATTCTGGGCTTCGCCCTGGTGATCACAGGCCTCGAGCGCCACGTGAATGCGAACGGACAACCTTCCGGATGGGTGCCGGCCGTGGCGGTGGTTCTATTGTGCCCCGCGCTCATTATGGCCGCTGGTGCGATCCTGATGCTGCGCAGACATGTTGCCGGACGGATCATGGTGTCGGTGACCGCAGCGCTCGCGACGGCCTCGACCGGCCTGATAGCCGTGGCTCAGGCGGTTGATAGTGAACTCGATTCGGCGTTGCAGGTTGCGGTTGTCGCAGTGGCTCCAGGGGTCGTGCTGTTGTTGTCCAACAGCGAAGCGTCGAAGGCATGGACTGGACGCGTGCGAGTCCGGGCACTGAAGTGAGCCGCTGCCCCGCCGCGTCGACATCGGGCGGATCAGATTCCCTCGACCAGGATCGAACCGACATCCCGGACAAACCTCGGTGCGTTCGCCGAGTCGAGAGCCACCAGGATGTCGTCGACCGTGACAGGCGGGTTCTTTCGCCGCCCGACCATCTCGATCAAGCTCGAGAGCACCATGCTCGGATTCAGATCGAGCACATCGAGCAGGAAGTCATCTGAGC
>NZ_JBHXAY010000036.1:0-55531 GCF_042728775.1 Nocardia sp. NPDC060259 | reverse complement strand
CTGGCAGCGGGTGTAGGCGCGGACCGCGAACTTCGGCTTGGCGTTGGCCTTGTTGACCAGTGCTTTCTTGGCCATGTGCTCAGTTCTCCTTGAACGGGAAGCCGAGGTGCTTGAGCAGCGCACGGCCTTCTTCGTTGTTGGTCGCAGTGGTCACCACGGTGATGTCCATACCGCGCGGGCGGTCGATGGAATCCACGTCGATCTCGTGGAACATCGACTGCTCGCTCAGGCCGAACGTGTAGTTGCCGTTGCCGTCGAACTGCTTCGGCGACAGACCGCGGAAGTCGCGGATACGCGGCAGCGCGATGGAGACCAGGCGGTCGAGGAACTCCCACATGCGGTCGCCACGGAGGGTGACCTTGGCGCCGATCGGCATGCCCTCACGGAGCTTGAACTGCGCGATCGACTTGGTGGCCTTGCGGACCTCCGGCTTCTGACCGGTGATCAGCTCGAGGTCCTTGATGGCACCGTTGATCAGCTTCGCGTCACGGGCGGCGTCACCGACACCCATGTTCACGACGACCTTGACGACGCCCGGGATCTGCATCACGTTGGCGTACTCGAACTCGCTGTTCAGCGCGTCCTTGATCTCGGCGCGGTAGCGCGCCTTCAGCCGGGGCTGAGTCTGCTCAGAGGTGGTCATGTCAGATGTCCTTCCCGTTCTTACGGGAGATCCGAACCCGCTTGCCGGTCTCTTCGTCGGTGCGGTAGCCGACGCGGGTCGGGTTACCGTCGGAGTCGACGACCATCACGTTGGAAACCTGGATGGGGGCTTCCTGGGTCACGATGCCACCCGAGGAGGCGCCACGCTGGTTCGCGGAATCCGCGACGTGCTTCTTGATCCGGTTCACGCCTTCGACGAGAACCTTGCCGGTCGCCGGGTAGGCCTGGATGACCTTGCCCTTGGCGCCCTTGTCCTTGCCCGAGATGACGAGGACGGTGTCACCCTTGTGCACCTTCATGGTCAGAGCACCTCCGGGGCCAGCGAAACGATCTTCATGAAGCGCTTGTCACGCAGCTCACGGCCGACCGGGCCGAAGATGCGGGTGCCGCGAGGATCGTTGTCCGGCTTGATCAGCACGGCAGCGTTCTCGTCGAACTTGATGTAGGAACCGTCCGGACGGCGGCGCTCCTTGACGGTGCGCACGACAACAGCCTTGACGACGTCGCCCTTCTTGACGTTCGCGCCGGGGATGGCGTCCTTCACGGTGGCGACGATGATGTCACCGATACCGGCATAGCGACGCGACGAGCCACCGAGCACGCGGATGCAAAGGATTTCCTTCGCCCCGGTGTTGTCGGCGACGCGCAGTCGCGACTCCTGCTGAATCACTTCAGCACCTCCTGGACCTGGATGTATACGTACGCCGGATTGCCGACCCGACGCACATGGTCAGTCACCCACCGGACGCGCGCCTGCCAGCGGAAATACCTACCACTGGGGGTTCACTGCCGGATTGCGGGCGCAGAGCTCCCGCAGGCAACCGGTCTAGTGTAGGCGAATCCCCAGGTCGACCCAAATCGGGGTCGCTCACACAAATCTGAATCAGATATGTTTCAAACCCCTGTGGGCGCGGTCACGCCGTTGCTACGGTCCCGCGCATGAAGCTCTCCCTGCCGACCACCCGCCGCCTCGCGACCACCGCGAGCGCCTTCGCCGCCGTGTTGACGATCGCCGCGCCGCACGCCACCGCGGGCCCGATCATCGACATGCTCACCGACACCCTCACCGTCGGCTGCACCTCCAAGATCGATGTCGTCGGCCTCGACGACTACGTCGGCGCGCAAGTGGACTTCCTCGCCAACGGCAAGTTCTTCGCCAGCGACACCGTCGACCTGGAGGTGACCGTCGGCGGCGTCACCGTGGCCAAGGCTACCGCCTACTACCACGTCGAGACCGAGGTCGAGGTGCAGCTCTCGCTGCTGCTGCACGCCACCGGCACCCCGCTGGTCACCAAGCGGGTCCCGACCGTCATGAAGATCGTGAACGCCGGCAGCGGACTCGCCTGCGACCTGGCGACCGGCAGCTCCGGAATCTCCGCCGACTGACCGGCCCCGATCGGCCGGTAGCCCACCGACTCCGCGTCGCGCCGGTAGCCTGTGCGAGCTGGTTCGCAACGAACAGGGTGCGGCTGCCGCATCGGGGAAGGAAAACCTGTGACATCGTCCGGTCGTCGTCCGTCGGTCGTGGATCGCCGCGCATTCCTGATCGCCATGGGCCTGGTGCCCGTGGCGGCCGCGCTGGCCTCGTGCACGTCCGACACCCCCGAAGTGCAGCTCACCGGCGTCGACCTGGGCGGCGGCGACCCGGCGATCCGTCCGCAGGACGACCTGTACCGCCACGTCAACGGCGCCTGGCTGCGTGACTACCAGCTGCCGCCGGACAAGGCCTCGGTCGGCGCGATCACCGACGCCAACGACCGCACGCTCGCGCAGCTGCGCGCGATCATCGAGGGCATCGAGAACCCGAAGCAGGGGTCGGAGGCCCAGCAGATCAAGGATCTCTACGACGCCAGGATGGACCTCGACGAGATCGAACGCCTCGGCATCACCCCGCTGACCGGCCTGTTCACCGCGATCGACAAGGCCGCGGGCAAGCCGGAACTGGCGAAGGTCATGGCCGAGGCGCCCATCGCCGGGCTGATCGGCATGGGCATCGGCATCGACCGCAAGAACTCCACGGCCTATATCCCCAGCGTCAGCCAGGCCGGGCTCACCCTGGGCGAGCAGTACTACCGCAAGCCCGAGTTCGCGGCGCAGCTCGCCGGCTACCAGACCTACCTCGAACAACTGTCCAAGGGAATCGAGCTCCCCGACCCCGCCGGGGTCGCGCAGCGGACCCTCGACCTGGAGAAGCGGATCGCCGCCGCGCACTGGGACAGCGTGCGCCTGCGCAATACCGACGCCACCTACAACCTGATGAGCTGGCAGGAGCTGACCGCGCTCGGCCCGCAGTTCGACTGGGATCCGTGGCTGGCCGGCATGACCGACCGGCCCAAGTCGCTGTTCGACAAGATGGTGGTCGGTCAGCCGTCGTTCATCACCGCGGCCGCGCAGCTGTGGAGCGAGGTCGACATCGCCCAGTGGCGCGACTACCTCAAGCTGCACATCGCCAACACCTACGCGCGCTTCCTGCCCAAGGCGATCGCCGACGCGCGCTTCGACTTCGTCGGCCGGGTGCTCAGCGGCCTGGAGGAGAAGCCGGAGATGTGGCGCTCCGCGGTGGGTGTGGTCGACGACAATCTCGGCGAACCGCTGGGAAAGCTGTACGTGGACAAGCACTTCCCGCCCGCGGCCAAGGAACGCGCGCTCGAGATGGTCGACGACCTGCGCGCCGCCTACCGCGACAACTTCACCAATTCCACCTGGATGTCGCAGCCGACCCGCGAGGCCTCGATCGCCAAGCTGGACAAGATCGTCGCCCAGATCGGTTACCCCGACAAGTGGGTCGACTACTCCTCGGTGCAGGTCACCCGCGGCCGGTTGATCGAATCCCTGCTCACCATCAACACCTTCGAGTCCAAGCGCGCGTTCGCCCGCCTCGGCACCGAGGTGGACAAGACCGAGTGGGGCATGTCGCCGCAGACGGTGAACGCCTACTACAGCGCGACCACCAACCAGATCGTCTTCCCCGCCGCCTACCTGCAGCCGCCGTTCTTCGACAAGGACGCCCAGGACGCCGTCAACTACGGCGCGGTCGGTTCGACCATCGGCCACGAGATCGGGCACGGTTTCGACGACCAGGGCTCCAAGTACGACGGTGACGGCAACCGCCGCGACTGGTGGACCCCCGAGGATCGCGCCGCCTTCGACGCCAAGACCCAGCAGATCATCGACCAGTACGACGTACTGGTCCCCGAGGGCGCACCCGAGGGTCAGCATGTGAACGGCGCGCTCACCGTCGGCGAGAACCTGGCCGACCTGCGCGGCTTGCAGATCGCGCTGGCGGCGTATCTGAAGGTCGCGCAGCGCACCGGCGTGCAGCCCGACTTCCGCTCCATGTTCTTCTCCTGGGCGCGGCAGTGGCGCGACAAGCAGACCGAGGAGGCGACCCTGCAGGGTTTGCAGGACACGCACTCCCCCAACGAGTTCCGCTGCAATCAGGTCGTCCGCAATATCGCCGAGTTCTACTCGACCTTCGACGTGAAGGACACCGACAAGCTGTTCATGCCGCAGGATCAGCGGGTCACTCTTTAGGGATGATTCCCCCTCCGAAACCGATGTAGGTTAGCCTAGGCTGACTTACGCTGAACTGGTGCAGGAGGATGCAACGATGACGTCTGTTCGGACTTCGCGCGGCTGGCGGCGCGTGGCGGTGGCCGCGCTCGCCGGCGCGCTCGCCTTCGGCGTCGCCGCCTGCGGTTCCAGCGACGATGCCGCGGGCTCGGGCGAGCCGGTGTCCATCACCCACGCGCGCGGCGAGACCACGGTGACCGGGACGCCGACGAAGATCGTCACCCTGGGCAACCAGTGGCTCGATACCTCGCTCGCGCTGGGCGTCGTCCCCGTCGGCTACATCGACAACGTGTCCGCGGTGTCCAAGAGCACCCCGCCGTGGGAGCCGGAGAGCCTGAAGTCGGGCAAGGCGCTCAACACCACCGGCAATATCGCCGAGCAGGTCGCCGCGCTGGAACCGGATCTGATCCTGGCCGACCCGTTCATCGCCGACCAGAAGACCTACGACGAGCTGTCCAAGATCGCGCCGACACTGCCCGCGCTGACCAAGGACGCCGTCACCCCGTGGCAGGACCAGGTCACCGCGCTGGGCAAGGTGCTGCACAAGGAATCCGACGCGACCGCGGTGATCAAGAAGGTCGACGACAAGGTCGCGGCGATTGTCGCCGCCAACCCCGGCCTGAAGGGCAAGACCTTCGCCAGCACCTGGCTGGCCAGCCCCGCGCAGCTGATGGTGCTGACCGACCCCAACGACGGTTCGGCCAAGGTCTTCACCCAGCTCGGCATGGGCATTCCGGCCAACCTCACCGCGCAGCCCGCCAACCAGGGCCGGCTCGCGCTGTCGCCGGAGCGCGTCGACGAGCTGTCCGCCGACCTGCTGCTGGCCGGCTACTCCCCCGGTCTGGACGAGAAGTACCGCCAGCTGCCCGGCTACAGCGAGCTGCCGTCGGTCCGCAAGGGTTCGGTCGTGTTCCTGACCACCCAGGAGATCAGCGCCATCAACCAGCCCACCGCCCTGTCGGTGCCCTACATCCTGGACAAGCTGGAGCCCGCCTTCGCCGCAGCGGCGAAATAGCCCCCGCATCACCGACGTTCGACCCCGGCAAGGAACCCGCTGTGCTCGCCTCCCCGTACCCCGCCCAGACCCGATTCGCCCTGCGCGCCGGCGTCACCTGCCTCACCACCCCGGCGGGGGCGGTGCTGCTGAACCCGCCGCGCAATGTCAAGCTGACGGGCCTCGGTGCCGGTGCGCTGCAGGCGCTCAAGACGCTCAACCAGGGCCCGGCGACGGCGGCCGAGATGTCGACCGCCGCCGCCGGTGACGACATCACCGGGCTGATGCGCAAGCTCACCGACGGCGGCTGGCTGGCGGTGACGGTGCGCGACGGCGGCCGAGATCTCTACAGCATCCGCCCCTTCGCCGAGCCGGCGCCGCGTCCCGAGGTGGCCCTGCCGACCTGGTCGGCGACACTGTCGAAGTTCGCCGTACTGCACCGCGACGCCCAGGGTTTCGTGCTCGAGCATCCGCGGGCGTGGTGCGATCTGCGCATCCACGACCCGCGCCTGCTCGCCCTGCTCGACGGCCCGATGGCCGCCGATTCGCCGGTGCCCGCCGCGGTGAAGTCGCAGTTCATGGCGGATCTGCAGTGGTGCGGATTCCTCGTCGACGGTGACGAGGAGGAGCACGAGTTCGCCACCCGCTCCTGGAACGCCCCCGACCTCTGGTTCCACCGCCGCAGCACCCTCGGCGCCCGCACGGTGACCTGGGACGACTTCGGCCCGACCCGCTGGGCCGATGGCCGCTTCCCCGAATTGCCCGCCCGCCGTACGCCGTTCGCGGCCGAGCCGATCGCCCTGGCCCGCCCCGACCTCGCCGGTCTGCGCGACGCCGACCCCACCCTCACCGCCGCGCTGGAGGACCGCGTCTCGACCCGCGCGTTCGACGACGCGGCACCGATCACCGCCGCCCAGCTGGGCGAGCTGCTGTTCCGCAGCGCCCGCACCCGCGCGGACGGCTCCCGCCCCTACCCCTCGGGCGGCGGCGCCTACGAACTCGAGGTCTACCCGGTCATCCGCAATGTCGCGGGCCTCGACAACGGCATGTACCACTACGACTCGACCGACCACGCCCTGCGCCTGGTCGCCGCGGCCGACGCCCCCGCCGTCCAGAAACTGCTCAAATCCACCTCGGCCACCTTGGCCGGTGGCGCGGAACCCCAAGTCCTGCTGCTGGTCTCGGCCCGCGCGGGCCGCGTCATGTGGAGCTACGAACAGGTCGCCTACGCCAACATCCTCAAGCACGTCGGCGTCTTCATGCAGACCGTCTACCTGACCGCCACCGCCATGCGCCTCGGCGTAGTCGCCCAGGGCTTCAGCGACACCACCGCCTTCGCCACCGCCACCGGCATCGACGAACTCGAGGAATGCAACGTCGGCAGCATCATCGTGGGCTCCCCCGCCCACTGAGCTCGAAAGCTAGGGTGCGAAGACCTCGTCGAGGGTCGTGGCCGTCAGGATCCGATCAGTCCACAACTCCAGCTGCGCAATACTCGCCGACCGGACAGTATCGGCCACCTCCGCGGAAGGGATGCCGAACTTCCTGGTGAGCTGACGAATCAACACCTTCGCCTCACCTTCGACGCGCCCTTCGACCCGACCTTCGGCACGCAGTCGATCAGCACCCGTCATCAAAGCCTCCTTCCCTCGCGGCCCCAAACGCTCAGCCAATGGTTGCAGATCCGCAACGCAAGTATCCCCCACGGCCAACGCATACGCCATGACCAGGTACAACACCCCCGCACCACCCGGCTGATCCGCCACCGCTTTCAATTGCGGTTCCAACTGCGACATGACCGTGTCGAGCTTCTTATGGGTCGGTGCCGCTTTCAACAACACCAACATGATCTCTGGTGCTCGATCAACACGAACACGTATGCGGGGCTACCAGCCAGGTCGACCCGGTACAGGATGTCGGTGAAGCGGGACTGCAGCTCCGCCGAGACCAGACTGCCCGATTGAGCTCGCAGGGTGGCCCAGTCCAATTCGTCGACCAGCGCTGCGGGCACGACAGTGCGCAGCTCGCTGACCGCGTTCGCCCGGTCTGACATGACCTCACGAAAGTATTTGTCGTGCGGGGTATTCGGAGCGCCATCCGCCATGGCGAGCAAGATACGCCCACCCCGCGGAGGAGTTGCCGGGCGGTCGCTGTGGCCGGAGCCGTTTCGGCATGTGAGGTTTCGAGGTGGCGATGATCTACATCACACCGTGCAACCTGGGCCCGGGTTGGCGCGTCCAATCTTGAGAGACGTGCTTCCCCCTTACTTCTTCTGATCGGATCGAGGGTTCTTGACTCCTCCCCGCCCTGAAGGGCGGGGATACCTGCTTCACCATCAGCTGCCAGAAAGGAGAACTCCTTTGCGGACTTACACCGACTCCACAGGCGTTTCACCTCTCTGCCAGCCCGGCAGCGAGGATATTGCGGGCCGCGTTCACATCCCGGTCATGGACCGCCCCACAGCGGCATGTCCACTCCCGAATGTTCAGCGACAGCTTGTCGTGCAGGGCACCGCAATGCGAACACACCCTGGTCGACGGATACCAGCGATCCACCACCAGCACCTCGCGGCCGTACCAGTCGGCCTTGTACTCGAGCATGGCGCGCAACTGCCGCCAGCTCGCGTCCGAGATCGCTCGGGCGAGAGCGTGGTTCGCGACCATGTTGCGCACCGTCAAGTCCTCGATCGCGACCGCTTGGTTCTCGCGGATCAGCCTCGTGGACAGTTTGTGCAAGAAATCGGTACGCCGGTCGAAGATCCGCGCATGGATGCGGGACACCTTCCGCCGGGCCTTCTCCCGGTTGTTCGACCCCTTCACTTTGCGGGCCAAGTCGCGTTGCGCCTTCGCCAACTTGCACCGGTCGGCGCGCTCGTGGCGCGGATTGGTGATCTTCTCCCCAGTGGACAGCGCGGCCAGCGAGTTGAGGCCGACATCCACGCCCACGGTATTCGTCGTGGACGGCAGCGCGATGATCATTTCTTCGACGAGCAGGGACACGAACCACCGACCGGCACTGTCGCGCGACACCGTCACGGTCGATGGCACCACGCCGTCGGGCAGCGCCCGCGACCAGCGAATGTCGAGTGGCTCGGTCATCTTCGCCAGGGTGAGTTGCCCGTCGCGCCATCGGAATCCGGACCGGGTGTACTCGGCCGAGGCGCGCGAGCGCTTGCGGGACTTGAACCGAGGGTAACGAGCACGCTTGGCGAAGAACGCCGCGAACGCCGCTTGCTGATGCCGCAACGTCTGCTGCAACGGCACCGACGACACTTCGTTGAGGAACCCGAGATCCTCGGATTTCTTCCACCCGGTCAGTTCGGCGGAAGCCAGCACATACGTCGTGGACTTCGACTCCGTGGCATACCGCCGCTGGCGGGCGTCGAGGGCTTTGTTCCAGACCAGGCGCACGCACCCGAACGTGCGCGACAGCTCCGCCGCTTGCTCGGGCGAGGGGTAGCAGCGGAACTTGTACGCTCGCTTCACCACCTTTGCCATGTCTCACACAATACCCAATCGATATGTGAGGAAGGAGGATGGCGCTTCCTCCCGGCCCTGAAAGACCTGGGTTTCCGCGCCAACCACCCGATGAACGACTGGTCGGCGCCGACGCGGGCTGCCAACGACACTTTGCGGGCGCAGGTCGACTCGCTGCTGGACTCGTTCACGGCCGAGAAGTCGGCACTGCTCGACGCGCAGTCGCGGGCAACCGAGCCGGTGAGCGTGTGGTCGGCGGACAATCTGGTGCGTGTTTCCGGCACGATCGCCGGGGTCTCGGAGGTGCACATCGCGCCGGAGGCCTTCAAACGCGCCACCCCGGAGTCGCTGGGCCGATCGGTCACCGAGGCCATCGCGAGCATGGCGGCCGAGGCCGCGCGCGTGCAGGAGCAGGCACTGGCGCCGCTGACCTCGGGTATGCCCGACCTGCCCGACCTTATTCCGGGCGCTCCCAGCATGAAAGACCTGATCGCCCAGCTCTCCCCGCCTCCGCCTCCTGAGCCGGAACCGGTCGCAGAACCGCGCCGCCTCGTCGAGGACACCGACGACGAAGAAGGCGAATACTTCCGCAACCGCGGATACCTGCGATGAGCTCGCTGAACGTCGACCCCGCCGCGCTGCGCGGGACCCAGCCGTCGTTCACCACGGTCGCGGACACGATCACCACCGGCGTTCAGGCGCTGGCAGCGGTGATCGCGGCCGAGGGAGAGTGCTGGGGCAACGACGAGATCGGCCAGGCCTTCGCCAAGAACTACACGCCCGGTGTGGAATCGGGTCAGAAGGCCGTCACCGGATTGGCCACCGCGATGACCCAGACCGGCCAGAACATGGTCACCATCGCCGACGCGCTGCAGAACCAGGACACCACGGGCGCAGGTGGCATCAACGCGGCGGCGAGCACGCTGTAAATGGGCATCGAGATCCCCGACGAGCTGCAGTGGGTCGCGAAATACATTCTCGGCGCGGGCGATTGGCCAGAGGGTGACGAAACGGCGATGCGCCGGGTCGCCGACGGCTGGACCGCCATGGCCCAGACCCTCAACACCGTCGACGACAACGCCACTGTCGCGTTCAACGCCGCGCTGACCGCACTGTCGGAAGGCGAAACCCACACCACGATCACCGTCTTGCGCGACAAACTCCTCGCAGGCGACGCGGCAGCCTTCACCGCCGTGCGCAAGTGGTGCGAGAAGCAGGCAGAGCTCCTCGACGACGGCGCCAACGACATCGAGCACACCAAGCTCGTGATCATCGGGACGATGATCATCACGGCGGTGGAACTACTCGCCGCAGGTCTGACCGCGTGGACTGGCATCGGCGCCGCCGCCGGTGTCGCCGCCCGAGTTGCCGCGCAGGTGGCGGTGCGGGTCGCGATCAGACAGCTGATCGCCCGCATGCTAACCCGTGGCGCGGCGAAGGCTGCCGCCCGGCTGGCCCTGCGCGGCGCCGCCTTCGAAGCACTCGAAGAGGGCGGCACCGACCTGTCCGCCCGCCTGATCCAGGTCTCCAACGGCGACCGCTCATGGCAGAAGTTCGGCCTGACCGACCTGGGCCTGGCCACCTTCGGCGGCGCCGTCGGCGGCGCGGTCGGCGGCGTCCTCGGCGGCGGCACCAATGTCCTCGCCGATGGACTGTCCTCCACGGCAGGCAAACTCGCGGGCAAAGTGGTCGGCGGATCCGTCACCGAACTAGGCGCGGACGTGTCCGCCCAGGTCGCCGCCGCAGGAGTCGGCGCGGCCTTCCTCGGCCAGGAATTCAACCTCGACATCGGCCTCGACACCTTCACCAGTGCGGGCGCCGGCGGTATCCAGAGCACGCTCGAATCCGGTGCCAACGGTGGAAACGCCACGGCTCCAACAGTTCCCGAGTTAGGGACGGAGGCCCCCGCCCCCACCACACCCGCATCGACCGACGCACCGTCCGGCGACCAGCCGCCGACCGGAACCGACAACGGCACCCCCGACACTCCCGCCGCCCCGAGCAACGGCGAACCGACCACCCCCGCGTCAACGGGCGACCCGAGTTCACCCACCGACGGAGCAACCTCGCCCCAGAACACCGCGACCGGAGATCCCGCCCCCGCGAGCCCGAATGACAACGGCGCGAACGGAACTCCCTCGCCTACCGATGCTCCGCCTGCGAGCCCGAACAGCGACAGCGCTCCGGATGACGGGAACCCCTCGCCGACGCCGAACCCGGACACCAACGGGTCACTGGCTACCCCGAACACCGGCGACGCCACCCCATCCAGCCCGAACGGCAACCCCGACACCGGGAATTCCACGCCATCCAGCCCGGAAAACAACGGGCCGACCCAAACCCCGGCGCCCGCAGATACTTCCTCGCCAAGCCCGACCACTCCCGTCACACCATCGCCTGTCGACACCACCCCGACCAACGGCACTCCGCCCGTCGGCGACACCACCCCCACCAACCCCACTCCCTCCACCGGCGACACCACACCGCCGTCCAACCCGACGAATGGCGCGACACCCGATACGCCCACCCCAGGCGACACCACACCGTCACCCACCAACAACCCACTGGACCTGCCCGCACAGAGCCCGGCGACCAACCCTGATCCAGCGAATACCCCTCCCGCGCAACAGACTCCGACCTCAACCACACCGAACGGCGTCACCCAACCAGAGTCGGCCCCCACCACGACCCCGGCGACACCACAGACACCGTCCGTCACTCCCACGACACCGGCAACGCCACCTGTCACCACGACACCGGACACCCAACCGGCCACATCAACCACACCCGGCCTCAGCCCCACCACAACTCCGTCGAACCCCGCGACCACCCAAACCGCGCCCCCAGACACCACCAGGCCGACTTCCCCCGAAACGTCGACCGCTGCCGCCACCACCGCAACGCCGACATCGCAAACCGGAACTCCCACGCCCGCAACCACTCCAACGACGCCACCCACCACGCCGACCCCACCGATCACCCAGAGTCCGACCGCCACCTCCGCACCGTCGTCACCCAGGTCGAACACGCTTACACCGACCTCCAGCGCCCCGATACCTCCCCGGTCCACCCCGACGACGCCCGCGTCCCAGCCGAACACCCCCGCAACCGCACCGAACCCGCCCGGCACACCGACATCGACGCCGACCAACCAGCAGGATCTCGGCACCAGCCCCACACCGCCACACTCCCAGAACCCCAACCAGACATTCGGCCCCAACCCCACACCCACGGCCGGTCCCAACACGCACAACCCCACAAACCCGCCACCCCACAACCAGGCCCGCGCACTCCGCGAATCCCTGCGCGACCTGCCATCCCAAGACGGCCGCACCACCGCGGTAGACGCCAACCGAAGCCCCTTCACCCAGCGCCCACCCGCCTACCGGATCCGCCGCTTCCACCTCGGCGGCAACCAGTGGGTCGCCGTAGCCACCATCCGCGCCCACATCCCCAACGCGCACCTGCTGTCACCCGCCGAGCTGCAACAGGCGATGGAGAGCATTCAGGCGACCGTCGACGCCACCTTCAACAACGGCAGCCGCCTGCTCAGCAGTGGTGACCGCTTCCTGGTCGACGTCGAATTCGCCACCGACCCCGCGGCGGCCGACACGACCTTGAATCCCAACCAGCCGCAGAACACGATCGCGAACACGCTGCGCGATCACATCGGCTTGTTCCCCGCCCCGCCGGGACAGTCGCTGAGCCCGAACGACATGCGCGAGATCAGCAATGACATCGCCCGCGCGAATACCCCGACCCGACTCAGCGATCCAGCGGACAGCAGAGTGGTCGACCACCGTCGACTCGCGGATATCGAGAACGCCGCCTTCCAGCAGAGAGTCGAAGATTCGCTCCGCTCGGGAAACGGTTTCGTCCGCGGCGCGGATCCACGGACCCACCCATACGGGCAATCGGTCAACGACGGTGGACGCAACGTCCCGGGCCGCGGCAACAACTGCCTGGACTGCTCGCTCGCCGCCTTGTCGTCGTTCTTCGGGCTTCCCAGAGTTTCCGCACCCCGGTGGCCCGATCTGCAGCCGAACGGTCAGCCGGACAACATGTCAGGCGAGTGGGGCGGGCGGGAACGTGCCGCAGCCTGGTTGGGCTCGAACTTCGGGTCATACGCTGGGATGCCGCTGCCTGACCAGTACCAGGCTCTGCACAACTACATAGCAAGCTTGGGCCCTGGCTCGGCAGCCATCGTCGGAACCATGTGGCACGCCCGCGACGCGAACGGCAACAAGCTCTACAACCAGGACGGCTCACCGGTTCTCCGCGGCGGCCATGCCACAGTGATCGTGTTCCCACCGGGAGCCGCGGGCCCGGTGTGGTGGGACCCGCAATCCGGCGAAACCTTCAATGCACCACCAGCTTCGCTGACCGACAACGCGGCGACCATGGAATGCATACCCCTCGACGCGAACGGAGAACCGCCCCATGCCGGAACCAGTACCCACCAGGGAACAGGCCAGACATTTGCTGGCCCAAGTTTTCGGACCGAACCAGGAGTACAGCATCCTGGAGGGCAAACACGGCTGGGTATGCCAGCAGATGGTGACCCCGGAGGAACAGGCCCAGTGGGGAATGGGCCTGGGCAACTACGTGATCAACAAACATACGGGAGTGATCACGGCACACTCGAGCATGGCGATGCCGGTGATCGCGGCGGAATTCGACCAGACAACGGAAGCGGGCCTGCCACCACAGGGCTACCAGGTGTTTCCGAAACAGCGACGGATACACCTGACCAGGATCTCCGAGGACCCGAACACGATCGTGTACCGGGTACACCTGACCTTCCTGGAAACACCGAACGACCCGGGGATCACCCAGGAAGTCGAGATCACCAAGAATCCGATCCGGCACCGTCCGACGGACCGGGTCTCGGCGGTCGCGACGTCATGGGCGTCGATGCAGAGCCGGACAACGGGGATTTGGCCCGAGGAGGGGACGATCGAGGAGTAGCCGACTCGTCGCTTCTGCCCCCGAGTGACCAGACTGTTACCAACAGTATTGACCACTCGGCAGATTCGTCGCCGATCACACCGGTCTCGTCACCGGCCACCGGAATACCCACCTCCCAGTTCGCCGCTCCGGTCAACGAACCACAAACTGAACTGGCTGCGAACGGAAAACAACCGTCGCCCGGATCATCTCGAGATCTAGGTGCCATACCAACTACACATCCGGATGGTCCAAGCTCGTCGCCTACCCAGTCGACGACTGCGCCGTCGGCGCCTGTTTCCTCGCCGCAGACCTCGATGTTGGGCAGTCCGCAACCGGCTATCACCGATCCAGACGTCACCAGGCAGTTCGCCCCTGGGCACCTCGCACCATTGGAGAACGAGTCTTACCAGCAGTTTCTGGAAAACGCGCTGCGAGACGGCGAGTCCTTCACTGTCGGAGCCGATCCCCGCACCCACCCCTACGGCCAGTACGTGAACGACGGCGGCACCGACGTGACGGGTCGCGACAACAACTGCCTCGACTGTGCATTGTCCGCTATCTCCTCGTTCTTCGGAATTCCTCGCATTTCCGTCCCCCGCTGGCTGGACACCCTCCCTGACGGCACCCCCGACCCCGATGGCGAGGTGGACGGCGACCTACGTGCCTCCGAGTGGCTCGGCCGCGACTGGGAGGAGTTCTCCGGTCTTCCGATCAGCCACCAGTACAGCTCGCTGCATGACCTGATCAACAATCTCGGGCCGGGCTCGGCCGCGTTGGTCGGCACGTTCTGGCATGCCCGCGACGAAGCTGGCAATCTACGCTACGAGGACGACGGTTCTCCCGTTATCGAATCCGGCCATGCGACAGTCATCGTCTACCCACCCGGCGCGGACGGACCGGTGTGGTGGGACCCGCAAACTGGCGAAACATCGGACACCCCGCCCAGCTACCTGGTCGACGGGGCGGCCGAGATGATATTCATCCCGATCGACGCGAACGGAGGGCCGACGAATGCCGGAGCCGGTACGAACGCTGGAACAGGCCAAACAATTGCTGGCCCAGCTCCTCGGCCAGGACAAGACGTTGTCGATGATGGAGAGCCTGCACGGCTGGGTGGGTCGACCGATAGCTCCCCCGGGCACGAGAATGATGGGCACCGCAGCGCACGTGGTCGACAAGAGGACGGGCGTGATCACACGTCACCCGAGTCTGCCGCTACAAACGATCGCGAACCGATACGATCAAGCGATTTCGAACGGAGCCGCGCCTCCGGGACAGAAAGTCTTCCCGCCGGAACACCGAATCAAGCTCCGGCGGATCAGCGAGGACCCGGCAACGGTCCGGTACGAGATCAGAGTAACGTCCCTCGACCAGCCGAGCAGCCCCGAAGCAATGCACCAACTCCGAATAGCCAAGAATCCGACCAGCTTCCAACCCACCGACAGCCTGTCGGCGACAGCAGTCGGCTGGCTGCTGAGCCAGGTCCGGACGACGGGAGCCTGGCCGATGGAGGGGACGTTCGACCGGTAGACCACAGTCACGCCACAGCGGCGACTCACGCGGGCGCCACGCAGGCAGAGGCCGGCCCGACGCGTGCCGAGGCTACTGCAAGCCAACGCACTCGCGAGGTCGAGCAGATCCGAAACGAAGGTCACCCAGCTACCGCCGAACCTGCCTCCCACAGCAGTAATGATCGTGTCGAAGCAACTCAGGCTCCCGCTGGCGAGGTGGACGACCGATATGACAGGGATCCGAGGTTCTCGCACCACCCAGGCGACATCCCCGAAACGCCGACGAGCAGCATTCCATCGCACGGACGCGAACGCTCTGACAATCATGTGCCAGGTGAAGGTGAAGTCCCCGGCAAACCCGCCGGCACCAGCTCAGAAAGCGCTTCGGATGACCTTGCACGTGAGCCCAGTTTCAATCTGGTCGATCCTACTGCAGCCGAAGTATCCGATCTCGTCGAACTGCAGCGGCAGGCAAGACGTGCCGCCAACGTCGGATGGAGGACTATGGGCGGTGCGCTAGATTTCACTATCGGAGACCAAGCTGGAACTTTCACCGGATTCAGCGGAACCTCCGACGTGTCCAGAAATGCACCCGCTGGCACGCCACTCCCGCCGATTGCTCCGCCATCACAACGGAATTCGATCGTTCCCGACCTCAGTGAAGATGAAATCCGAAGGAACGACGCAGAAAATAACATGCTCGAACACCTCTATTCGCAGATCAGGGAGCAGTACCCTCTGGACGAAAATAATCAGAATCACACCCCAGGTCGAGTAAGACTCTTCTCCGAACAAGAACCCTGTCAGTCGTGCAATCCTACGATCCGCGAATTTCAGCGAATGTATCCAAATATCGAAATAGAGGTATACTACGCCCTGCCATATCCACCGGTACGCCGCGACCGATTGACTCTGTAGCGCACACGAAGGGAGTACTAATTGAACTACATGCAGGATATTGTGAAACCGTTGACGGAAGCCGGAATTGTCGACCCGAAAACCATCAAGGGATGCACCCAGCAAGAGGTTGCCACCCTAATGGATGCCCAGCACGTATCCCGCCTACCGGAGCGGTATCGTGAATTTCTACTGTTCGGCGGGCGTGATCCCTACTGGCTCAATCGAGGCGGTGAGTGGGATTACGATTGGCTGCTCGAAGCAAAGGAAATCGCCCGTGAGATCGTGGTCGACGATTACCACGAAGACTTCACCCCATTTGCGAATACCTTTATATTTCAAACCCACCAGGGATACATGTTTCACTTCTTCCGCAGCGAGGATCTCGAAGAACCTAATCCGCACTTTTGGATTTATACGGCAAATAGACCACTGAGGCAAAGCACTAGGGACTTCACCGGGTGGATAAATACCCTCGCCCAAGAACTCCCCGAAGCCATCGAATTGAGAAAACGAATGCATGGCCGGGCCAACGGATGATGAACTGCGGATCTTGACGTCAGTTCGATCCAAAGCTGACGATCCGCAAGGCCGGGCTATTCGGCCACTGTCGCGGACGGGACGAAAGACCTGATGCAGCGCGGGCAGCCGGTGACAACTCCTCCTGGATGGTGGACTATTCGCTTTCGTTGAGCTTCACCCATGAAGAGGAATTTGATCGTTCATCACCAGGAGTCAGCAATGACACTGATCGCTCAACTCTTCGACGGTATCGACGGCAATGGCATACCGATCACAACATCTAGGCAGACGATAACCGACCCTACGACGAAAGAGAGCATTCTCTCGTTCCTTCGCGGAGGGGCACTCATCCGAGCCTCCAACGGTAAATCAATTGATCAGATCGACCCAAGCAGCGGAAATAAGGTTCCTCGAGTCTTCAGAACAGATAGCGTGTGGATTTGGACCGCAGCAGCACGCTATTATCTGGAGGAGTATGGGATAGCGCCGGAGCAGAGATTCTTGGACCACATCGTGGCGTGCAACTATCAGGCGGCGACACCCGGTCCTGAGGCTCGGGAGCGTGCCGTGCAGACACCTGCCGACCGTCGCCCTAGCCGCTCCGAGGACTGAGCCCCCTTCATCTTGCTTGATGTGGGTTCACGAGACCTGTTGCTACACAGAGCACTCCAGCTGCTCACCTCCAGTGGTCACTACCGGCCTGAGCGCGGACACACTTTGCAGGCGGTCGAACATCTACGTAGGCTTGGGATCCCCGCTCAGCGCGACCCAGGTTGAGTTAGAAGCGCCGCGATGAGGAGGGGTTAGGGACATGGACTACTGGACCGGGATCGTTCAACGGATCTTCTACCGCATCCAGTTCGAACCGCAATTGGACCAGGCTCTCGTTGCCCGGATTACCACGGCGCTGTTGGTCGAACCCATCGAGCACCTGACCGCGGCCGACGAATACAGCTCGCTCGCCGACGGCCTCCGCAACCAGGCACCGCTGCCGACCCTCGTTCGGATGCGCCACCCCGAAGCCGCACTACGACACTTCCTGGCGCAAGTTGTCGAAGCCATGGATTCGATGCGTCCCTGGCCAACACCGCCCTACACTCCGCTGCCCGCCGACTACCTGGGCGAATTCCGGAATGCCCGACCGATCGCCAGGCTCGCGCTCACGGTCAACGAGGTCGAGGGACGCCTTGCTCGCAGTTTCAATCACGACAGTGAGGATGGCCCGTTCCTGCTGCTGAGATTGAGTTCCGGAACGATCATCGGACTCTTCTCGCCATATTGGGAAGGGAGCCATGACGTCATCGTCTATGCCGCTGACTCCGATCGCGACCCAGACGAAGTCGTCCGAGAACTGACCGATACCGGAAGAGTTGAACCAGGGAGGATTTTCCGCCTGGATGAACTCGGGATCGAGCCGAGCGCAACCCGTTATGAGACGACACCGCTGCTCCCGTCTTTCCGCGGAGAGCACCTCCCCGAAAATTCCGTTTGGGATGGGAAGCAGGTTCAATATCTCAACGATGCAGCTCGGCAAGATTTCCGGCTGCACAGCTACGGCGGCCTGCTGCAGGACCACAGGGGCACACCGTTCGATACCTCTTCGGCGCACACACTCTGGACTCCGCAGGGCGGACGAGCGATATTCATCATGGATCACAACGGATACCTCTACTCCGCACCTATCCATCTCCTGGGCGAGTTTCACCATTCAAGCCTGTCCGCGGGAGCGCCTGTAGCGGGAGCCGGGGAAATACAGGCGGAAGCCGGGCGAGTGCTCCTCGTGAGCGATCAGAGCAGTCACTACCGACCGGCGCGGAAATATACACACCAAGTGGTCGACAGCCTCCGGCGGCAAGGAATAAGGATCGAAGATAGCCAGGTCGAGTACCACTCTGCCGAATGACGACCCGGATGACGTGATTGTGCGGGACAACCATTTCAGCCGGATGAAGGCGAGTGACATGAGCTACTGGCGGCCTGTCGTGAATGCGATTTTGTACTCGGTGCAGTTCGAGAAGGAACTCGACGACCAGGTTGTCGACCGGGTCGCGCACTCACTGGTAACCGAACCGCTCGCTACACTCACCCCGGATGAGGAGTATCAGGCGCTCTTCGAGGGCCTCCTGACGAGGGCACCCCTTCCAGCGCTCGTGCAGATGCCGCAGAAGCCGGCCGAACTGCGGGAATTCTTGAGCCGAGTAGCCGCACGCATGAACAGTATGCGGCCGTGGCCAACGCTGCCGTTTCTTCGCCTGCCCGAAGAAAGCGGGCCATTATTCAAGAATGCCACACCTGTCGCCCGCATCTCCGCCTCGGTCGACTATGTCCAGGCCCGAATATCCCGTGGATTCTACTGGGGAACCGAATACGGAATCTTCCTTCCCTTGAAGCTGAGGTCCGGGAGAATTATCGGCATGTTCACGCCGTACTGGGACAATAGCGACGACATCGTTCTCGTTACTGCGGCACAAGATCCCGACCCGAATGCCGTGATCGATGAGCTGCTGTCCGTCACGCGAATCGACCCCGGAAGGGTTGCCCGGCTGACCGCCGACGGCCCCGGTGAATCAGTTGCCGAAAATGGCACGTCGGACAGTGTGCCACCGACTTCCGAGGAAGAGGTGACTGCCTATCTTCAGCGGGTGTTGGGGACGCAGAAGGCGTTCGATGTTCGGGAGTCGGAAGGGGTGTGGGTTTGTCAGGAGCGGCCGGATCCTGAGCTGGAGCGCCGCAGAGGTCAGGAGATCGCCGAGCGCGCATCGCGCGGGCTTCCGCCCGAACCCGGTGGCGGGTACTGGATTTACGGGATCGAGCTCGACCGGTCGTCGTGGGACGAGACCTATTTCGGGACCGGACAGATCCATCCGAAGCCGTGGCAGGTTCGGATCGATCTGGTTTCGGAGATCGGGCACGTGTTGATGTATCGAATCCAGGCTGTGTCGCGGGCGGATCCGCCTCGGGAGCCGATCGACCATCACGTCACCATCGACAAGGTCACCAAGAAGGTCGACTACCGCGCGGCTCCGCTGTCGCGGTTTCTGATCGATGCGGTGCGCCAGATTACCCATCCCCACTATCAGGGCGAACCCTGGTTGACCACGACGACATTCGATCTCTAGTGCCGACCCGGTTGGCCGGTGACTTGTAGGCACAGAGGACGGCTGCGAGGGTGGCCAGGCTGAGGATGATCTGCGCCCATGTCCGGCGATGGATCGTCCCGCGACCGATGGGGCGGAACCGATCGGGGGTGGGGTGCGTCTAAGTTTGGTAGTGGCGGGTGGCTGCCGTGTCGACCAGGTAGGAGTGCTGTGCGAAGCGTTGTGGTGATGCGGGCTGTGGTCTGCGGTGTGGTTTCGGTGGTGGCGCTGGTCGGGTGTGGGGAGTCGACCGAGGGGGTAGGGAGTCCTACGGCGTCCAAGGCGGCCGACGACATCTTCAATCCGTGTCGGGGAGCGTTGTCGGACGACGCGCTGCGGGGGGCCGGGCTCAACCCGGCGACAAAGCGGGTGACCACCGATCCACCAACCGGCGCTTCTTCCTGGCGAATCTGCAATTGGGCGCCGCTGGATGACCGAGCTGAGATCGGGAAACGCCGTGTGGCGATCCTCTCGACCAGCCACACGCTGGCCGAGACGCGCACAAAGGAAAGCGCTATCAACATCCGGGATACGACGGTCAACGCACGCCCGGGCTTGGTCTCGCAAGAGCGGAACGATCCCGACAGCTGCTACGTCTCGTTTGAAGCGGAGCAGGGCATGTTCGAGATCAAGGTGGGGTGGCTCAGCACGGAAGGCCCCCGCGTTGGGGACACATGCGAGATGGCCGCGACGTTCGCGGCGGCGCTCGAGCCGCAGCTACCGAAGTAGTCGAGGGGGAATCATCGATGACACAGGATCATGCCAGCTACTGGCGAAACATGAAGGCCCAGGCGATAAGCGGCGAATTCAAGATCGAGGAAGACCTCGGCCAATCCATCGCCAACGTTGTCAGCGAGTACATCACCGAACTCGAGCAACAGAAGTTCGAGGCGCTGACGCTCGAACGTCTGACCGGTTGGGGCGACCTACCTTCCGCGAATTCCATCCGTCAGAAGCTCGAAGGCAAAGCAGTCGCCAATGACTCGGCAGTCAAACGCTTGGACGAGCACATCGCGATCGCCCGCGACCAACGCGACACCTTCCTCGCCGCCATCGGCAAACTGCAAGGCGTCGACCAGCAGACCGCTGGCGCCCTGGGTGCGACGGGCGCTGGTATCTGATGGGGTTCTGGGACGGCGTCGGTAACTTCGGTGAGTTCGTGGGCCACGTGGGCACTCTCGGCATTTTCAAGGTCATGGACAACCACGACCGGGCCGACGAGTTCAGCCGCCTCGACCAGGATGGCCGGGAGAAGTGGGAGGGCGACCGGACCATCATCAGCAACGAGTGGTCGCGGTTGAGCGCCAACTCCGGTTTGACGATGGACGAAGCGGCGGTGAAAAACCCTGAGCCGTTCAGCACGTGGACCCACCAGCAAATCTGGCAAGCGCTCAACGGCCTGGACGGCGCTTCCGGTGTCAACGCGAAGGACGTGAATGCCGGCGCGGACGGCTGGCGACGGCTGACGACGGGAACCGAGACGGCGGTCAACAACTACCGGACCAGCTTCGAGCGGGTGCTGTCCGAGAAGTGGTCGGGGGCATCGGGTACTGCGGCGATCGACGCGGTGAAGAGTTACACCGCCGACGCGGCGAAACTGCCCACCGCGTTCCAGATGGTTGCGAACGGCATAGACCACATGGAAGGCCTCCTCGGACAGGCGAAGATCGCGATTCCGAAACCGGAGAACGTGTCTGATTTCGACGAGTTCATCAGCCACATTCCCGGCAACGGCGTGGTCAAGGCTGCGAAGCATCGCGCCACCGAGGCGCAGGAAGACGCCCGGCTCTTCATGATCGGCACGTACCAGCCCGGTTCGATCACCGTCGACAGTCAGACTCCGGTCCTGCCACAGCCCGTGAACAATCTCGGCGGCACCAATGACGACGGCAACGGTGGCGGCAACAACAACGGCGGCGGTGGGAACAACAACAACGGCGCCAACGGCAACGGCGGGACGCCCGGAACGACGAATCCCGCTGCCACCCAGGAGGATCCGAGCGCCACGACGCCGCAGACCACCGACTCCGGCGACGATCAGGACGACAGTTCCGACGACGACTCGACCGAACCCAGCAGCACCGATCCGACGGCGACCAACCCGGCCGCCACGACGCCTACCGGGACCGGCCAGCCGACGGGTGACAAGCCCGCCGGAACCGGTGGTGGTTCCCCTGGTTCCGGCTCCCCCGGCGGCGGGATCGCCGGGGGACCGACAGCACCCGGCGCGGGTCGCAGCGTGGCGGGTTCACCGGTCGGCGCGAACCCGGCGGCGGCGGGTGCCCGTGCGGCGGCGGGCGGTGCCGCGGGTGCGCGTGGCATGAGCGGGATGCCCGGCATGATGGGCGGCGGACGTGGCGCCAACGGCAAAGACGACGAGAACGAGCACACCACTCCCGATTACCTCATCCAGGATCGGGAGAGCGAGCTCATCGGGCAGCTGCCACCGACACTTCCGCCGGGTGGGGTGATCGGCGCGTGAACTGGAACCAAGCACTATCGGACGACGAAACGATGCAGCCCAGGCAAGTGCCCTTCGGCCGCTGGGTGCTCGACTCGCACGCGTTCGCCATCGGACTCGAAGCCCACGGCCGGGACCGGCTGCCCTACCCGCTGACCTTCCAGCCCGAGTTCGCGGAAACCATCGAGATCCACAATGAGCGTCGCCAGGCCGCCGGACAACGGCTGCAACAGGTCTACGACGAGGGTCTGCACAAGGTGTTCGGTGCGCTGCTCGAACCTCAGGTGCGCGTCGAGATCGAGGGCGTGTACGGGCCCGGTCAGACCGAGGTCGTGCGCGTGTTCGCAGGGATCATCGAAGACCATGCGGCACTGGCGGTTCAGGCTCCCGGCCCCACCCGTGAACAAGGCGGCGACCTGACCTTGAGCATCGTGCCGCTGGCCGACCTCGCCGCCGAGATCGTCACGAAACTCCCGTACGCCCAAGGCGGAACAACGACGCGCTTCCAGGGACGCCGCAGCGATCTCGAGGCCGCGACCTACGCCAGGCATCCCACCCGGCTGTCCCCGGTCGAACAGACACAGCGGTTCTTCCGCCGTCCCCGCATCAGCACCGGTGAGATCACCGTCTACCCCGGCTACCAGGTGGATTCGCGGCCGACCGCCGATGGCAAAGCATTCCTCTGGCTGGACTACCCGGACGACGGTCGTTATCTGATCCAGCACCACGACACCGACAACTTCACCGTCATCCCCGGCCCACCCGCCGAACTGACGCATCGGCTCGCCAAGCACATCGCGATGTTCACCGACCGGCTGTCCCGGACGACTTGATGGCCATCTACCTGGTCTTCCGGCTGCGTTCGGAGACCGAGGACGAGGCCGTCTACGAGTACGCCGGTGTGGATCATCGGTTCGACCAGGCGGTCATGATCCGGACCGCCGATTACGCGGTCAGCGTGCCGGACGGTGCGGTGGGCGGGCTCGCCGCGCGGGTCGCCGGAAAAGCGATCCATGCCCACCGGACCTCCGGGGCGTGGATCCGGTTCGGTTCGCAGCAGTCATAGGTCAGCTCGGTTCGGGCTGAACGAACCGACACGGATAACAATTAGTTTGTTAATATGGGTCATGGCATCATCCCCGCTCCCCGGCGAAGGCCCTGTACGCCCCGTCTCGGTCTCGCTCCACGAGGGCACCATCGCGGCACTGAAAGCTCGCACCGGCAAGCGCGGCATGTCCGCATACGTCGAAGCCCTGATCCAACGTCAGCTCGAACGCGATCGCCTTCGCGAACTCATCGAGGACGCTGAGGCCGAACACGGTCCGGTAGACCGCGCGGCGGTCGACGCCAAGCGCGCATTGCTGCGCGACGATGCAATCGGCGCTGCGTGAGCGGCAGCCTGGTTCTCGATTGCGAAGGACTGTCCCAGCTCGTTCAGCGCACGTCGACACTGACCGAATGGTTGGCGGCTGCCGAAGCGGAAGACAGTCGGGTTGTCGCGAGCACGGTCACCCTTGTCGAAGCCCGCAACCCGAAGACCCCACAGGCCCGGTTCGACTTTGCGGTCTCGCGGGTGAATCTCCTCCCACCGACTGAGGCGATCGCCCGCCACGCGAGCAAACTACTTGCTGCGCACGGACTGCACGGACACAAGTACGCGCTTGATGCAATCGTGGCGGCAACCGCGTTGTCAGCCTCCGGCCCCGTCGTGCTGCTGACCTCGGACCCCGAGGATCTGCGTGTACTCTGCGGGACCGGAGTTCGCGTCGTAAAGATCTGAACGACCAGATTGGCCAGCCGCTATTTTCCGCGTAAGCCGAAGGAGTTGCCGTCGGTGTCGGTGAGGACGCAGATGCGCACGTCGGGGGCGACGGTGCGGGGAGCTGATTGTTCGGTGGCACCTGCGGCGAGAAGGGCGGTGTGGGTGGCGTCGAGGTCGTCGACGTCGGTCATCGCTACCGGGCCTGCTGCGCCGTCGCCCTGGGGGTTGAGGCTGATCTCGAAGCCGTTGACGTTGTAACCGACGTAGTAGGGCTGGTCGGTGTGGGGTTCGCCGTAGAGGGCGGTGTAGATCTTCTTGGCGGATTCCAGGTCGGAGACCGGGATGACGACGGCGCCGATGGTGGGACTCATCTGGGGTTCCTTCCGAAAGACAGCGGGACTGCGTCGGGCGGAGATCGTTGATGTTCCGGAGACCAGGGTAGCCATCGGGAACGACGAACGCAGGCAGCCCGGGCCACCTGCGTTCGTCGGGGGTGGGTTCAGTTGCCGAGGGCGTCGGCGAGGGTGTCGATGGCCTCGGCCCAGAGTTCGGCGAAGCGTGCCGCTTGGACTTCGGTGAACAGGGCGGTGCTCCAGCGGAAGTTGGTGGTCAGGGCGGGGCCGGCGGGGGTGGTGCCGATGCCCGCGATGACGTCTACCGCGTAGCGGAGGGGGAGGTCGGGTTCGGGGTCGAGTGGGAGGGCTTCGTCGTGGGCGCCGACCAGGAGGGACCAGGGGTCGCCTTCGGTGCCCGCGAGGTCGATGCGGCCCAGGTAGTTGAACTCGACCTGGGGTTCGGCGGCGGCGCGCAGTTCGGGGACGCGGTCGACGTAGCGGAGGAGGCCGTAGTCGAGGCCCTGGTTGGGGATCTCGCGCAGGTGGGTCGAGACACTGGCGAGGAGCGAGCGGGCCGCGGTCGGATCCGCTTGGGCGCGAGCGACATCCACCGCGTGCTCGCCGACGCCGAGGCGGACGGGGAACACACTGGTGAACCAGCCGAGGGTGTTGGCGGTGTCGGTGCCGAGTTCGGCGTCGGCGCGGCCGTGGCCTTCCAGGGCGATCAATGCGCCTGCGGCTGGGTCGTTTCCGTTGCCCGCGTGGATCGAGACCATGGTCATGGTGAGGGCGGTGAGCAGGAATTCGCGGATGCCCTCGTCCTTGCCGACGCGGTTGAGGAGGCGTTCGGTCACGGCGACCGGAGTGGCCACCGAGCTGACGCGCAGGGTGGACCAGGTGTCGGTGGCCGGGGCGGGCACCCGGGCGCCGAGTGCGGCGTCGGGGTTACTGACCTGGGCGGCCCAATAGTCGCGCTGGGCGAGCACTTCCGGGTCGCTGGCGCGCTGCCACATGGCTTCCGACCACTGCCGGTAGGAGGTGAACTCGGGCAGCATCTTCGGGGCGACGCCCGCCTGGACCTGCTGCCACGCGGCGGCAAGGCCGTCGATCATGATGTGCCAGGAGACCACGTCGACCGCTAGATGGTGGATCGACAGCAGCAGCACATCGCCGTCACGGGCGACAACCTCCGCGTCGGCACCGGTGACGCCGGTGCCCGCGTCTGAACCAGTACCCGCGGCGGCGCCCGCAGCGCTGTCTCCGTTCACCGCCGAGGCAGGACCGAAGCCCCCACCGGCGAACCACACCGCACGAACCATCTCCCCCGCACGCGGATCGATGGCGTCGTTCGCGAGGCGCGCGAATTTCGTGATGGCCGAATCGAGTTCGGCACCGGTGAGCCCGGCCGGCGCTTCGATCACGACATCGGCGGCGTTCACCACACCCGGCGCCCGGGTGACCATGCGCGGCCCGTCGGGAGTGTCGGTGAGGACAGCGCGCAAGGTGTCGTGCGCGTCGAGAAGTGCCTGGAGCGTGGATTCCAGTCCGGCACGGTCGATTCCGGCGGGCAGGCGCAGCAGCGCGCTCTGGGTGAAGCGGCGGTAGTTACCGTACTCGTACATCCAGGAGACCACCGGCAGCGGCGGCACCACACCGTAGGCGTCGGCGCCGGACTGGGCGGCGACAGCGGGGCCGTCGTCCGCGGCGGCGGCGAGTTCGCGAATGGTGGGGCAGGCCAGCACCATTCGCGGGTTGAGCGCGATGCCGCGGCGGCGGGCCTTGTTGACCAGGGAGATCGCGACGATGCTGTCGACGCCGAGTTCGTAGAAGTCGGCGTCGACGCCGGGGGCGCGGCCGTCGAACAGCTCGGCGAAGACCTCGCTCAGCGCGATCTCGGTGGGGGTCTCGGCGGCGGCGTTGCCGTCGGCGGCCGAGAGGGTTTCCGTGGCGAGCTCGTGCAGCGCGTGGCCGTCGAGCTTGCCGTTGACGTTCACGGGGAGCTGATCGAGGACGACGATCCTGGCGGGAATCATGTACGCGGGCAAGCGCTGTGCGAGATCGGCGCGGACCCGGCTGACGACCACCGCGCGGCCCGTCTTGCCGACGACGAAGCCGACCAGCGACGCACCACCGGCGCGGCGCACCACGGTCACCGCGGCGGTGTCGATATCGGCGGAGCGGCGCAGCGCGGTCTCGATCTCGCCGACCTCGATGCGGTAGCCGCGCACCTTGACCTGCGCGTCGGCGCGTCCCAGGTAGCCGAAGCGGCCGCCGGGCAGCCTGCGGACGAGGTCGCCGGTGCGGTACATGCGCTCGCCGGGACGGTGCGGATCGGCGCAGAAACGGTCGGCGGTGATGGCGGGCTTGCCGAGGTAGCCGCGGGCCAGCTGCACACCGGACAGGTAGAGCTCGCCGACGATGCCGGGCGGCACCGGGCGCAGGCGCGAGTCGAGGACATACCCGGCCATGCCGCCGTTGGCGGTGCCGATGGTCGGGATCTCCGAGGTGGCGACCGGCGCGACCACGGCTTCGACGGTGGTCTCGGTGGGGCCGTAGCAGTTGTAGACCGCGGTACCGGGCAGGGCGCGCAGTCGCGCCCACAGTGCGGTGTCGATGGCCTCGCCGCCGAGGGCGAGCACCGGCAGCTCACGGTCGAGCAGGCCCGCCGCCGCGAGCTGCGCCAGCATCGACGGGGTGGTGTCGATCATGTCGATGCCGAATTCGGCCATGCCGGAGACGATTCGGTGCGCGTCACGCATCTCCTCGGCGTCGAACAGGTGCAGGGCCTGGCCTGCGAAGAAGCCGACCATCGGCTGCCAGGACGCGTCGAACCCGAGCGACCAGGCGTGCGCGATCCGCAGCGGGCGGCCGAGTTTCGCCATCGCGGGGCGGTAGAAGCGTTCGAGGTGGTCGGCGAAGTATCCGGCCAGTGCGGCGTTGGTGCCGACGACGCCCTTGGGTTCGCCGGTCGAGCCGGAGGTGAAGATGATGTAGGCGCTGTGCTCGAGTTCGCGGCGCACGGAGGGAGCCTCGGTGGGGCGGGTGGCGATCCGGTCGATTACAACCGGGTCGTCGATAACCAGTGCCTGTACGGATCGCTGGTCGGGCAACGCCGAGCCATTACCAGCGTTGCTCGAGGGCACAACCGCGTCGCCGAGCCGATCACCGGCGGCGGCCGAACCGAGGGTGACACCGTCAAGCAGTGCGTGATCCTTCTCGAGGACGACGGCGAGAGCCGGGTTCGACTGGAGCAGAATCGATTCGATGCGACCGGCCGGGAGCGTGATATCGACTGGCACATAGGCGGCGCCCGCGGCGAAGGTCGCCAGGATGGCGACGATCGATGCGGTTCCTCGCGGGAGCATCAGGGCGACAACGGTTTCCGGACCGACGCCGTGGGCGGCGAACTCCCCCGCCATCCGGCAGGCCTGATCGTACAGCTCGCGGTAGGTGAACACCTCGCCCGCGGTGGTGGTGAGCGCTACCGCGTCCGGCGTCGCGGTGGCCTGCTGCTCGAACAGTTCCCAGGGGGTCGCGGTCGGTGCGGGCGCGATATCGGTTGCCGCCGATCGCAGTTCGGCATGCTCGGCGGAGGTGAGCAGGTCGATCGCGTCGAGGGTGGCCTCGGCGTCGAGCTGCGGCAGGGTGCGCAGCACGGTGACCAGGCGCGCACCGAGATCGGCGGGGTCGAGGTGGCCGAGCAGGGCCGGGATCGCCTCGACGAGGACGAGCAGGTCGCCCTCGCTCAGGTGCGAGACCACGGTGAGTGGGTAGTGGGCGAGGCTTTCCATCTCGATCGGCCGGAACCGCGCGCCGTCGGGGGCGGTGACCGTCTGGATGGCGTCGTCGATCGGGGCGTTCTCGAAGACGAACAGGGTGTCGAACAGGGCGCCGTGCCCGGCCGCGCGCTGCAGGGTGGACAGGCTGAGGTAGCCGATGTCGCGCATCGCGGACGAATCACGCTGCAGGCGTGCACATTGCGCGACGACCGGCTCGGCGGGGTCGAGCCGGTGCACGACGGGCACGGTATTGATGAACAGGCCGACCATGCCCTCGACGCCGGCGAGCTTCTCGGGGCGGCCGGAGATGGTGGTGCCGTAGACGACGTCGCGCCGGTCGGTGATCCGGCCGAGCAGCAGCGTCCAGGCGAACTGGACGGCGGTATTGAGCGTCATGCCGTTGGCGCGCGCCCATCGCTGCAACTGCTCGGTCTCGGCGGCGGACAGGCGAAGTCGCGTGGTCTGCGGCACCGCGGAACCGCGATCGCCGGTCCCGTCGGCGAGTACCAAAGGCGCGCTGACCTGCTGGAGGTAGTCGGCCCAGCGGCGGGCGGCGGCGTCGTGGTCCTGGGCGCCGAGCCAGCCGATGTAGTCGCGGTAGGGGCGCGGGGCGGGCAGGCCGTCGAGGCTGCCGCCCGCGCGGTAGACGGCGAGGAGTTCGGTGAAGAACACCGCGACCGCCCAGCCGTCCATCAGGATGTGGTGGGCGGTGAGGATCATCCGCTTGCGCGGTGCGGGCGCGTCGGTGACGTTCAGCAGCAGCACCCGCAGCGCGGGGCCGCGGCTGAGCATGAAAGGCACCCGGCGCTCGGATTCGGCGATCGCGTCGAATTCCGTTGTCCGCGCGTCACGCTCGGCCCAGGGCAGTTCGGCACGGGACGGGATGATCTGCACCGGCTTGGGCACATCGGTGTCCCAGAACGCGGCGCGCAGATTCGGATGCCGGTCGAGCATCGCCTGACCGCTGCGCCGCAGCAGGTCGGTGTCGAGCGGGCCGTCGATATCGACCACGAATTGCATCGTGTACAGGTCGATCTCGGTCCCGGCCAGCCGCGACAGGGAGAACAGCCCCTCCTGCAGCGGGCTCAGCGCGAGTACGTCTTCGATCTGCGGCGCACTCATGCTGCGTCCTCTCCTAGCTGATTGATCGTGCTGTGCGGAAGCCACAGCCGCCGGTCGGCCGCGCATCGGGCGCGGCTGGTGCCGAAATCCGCGCGCCGCTCCACGCTCGATGCCGTGTTGTCGAATGGCATCGAGCATTGGTGCGTGCGCGCCGAACTGCTCATCCCTGGGCGGACCAGGCTGCCGTCAACGCGGACAACGCATCGGCTTCCAGACCCGAGGCGCTCATCGGCGCATGCGAGACCTGTTCGGGCTCTTCGGCTTGTGCCTGCTCCGAGGAACCGGCGGCGTCCACCGCGGCGGCGAGTTCGGTGATCGTGGCGCACTCGAACACCAGCTGCGGGGTCAGCGCCAGGCCCAGTTCCACGGCGCGGGCCGACCACTGGATGGAGATGACGCTGTCGCCGCCGAGGCCGAAGAAGTTGTCCTCACCGGTGACGTCGTCGATCTCGAGCAGCTCCTCGATCAGCGTGATCAGGGTGCGCTCGGTATCGGAGCCCGCCACCGCATCGGTGGCGACGGCGGTCGCGGTGACCGGCGCCGGGGCGGCGAGGAGTCGCTCGAGGTCCGCCGCGGGCAGTACCCGCAGGTCGGCGACCGGCAGGTACGGGGTCTCGGCGAAGGCGCGCAGGGTGGCTGCCAGCGCGTCGGCGATGAGTGCCGCGGTGGCCGGATCGTAGAGATCGGCGTTGACGACGACCCGCACGTCCATGCCGCCGTCGGCGGTCACGTTCAGGCTCAGGTTCAGGTCGAGGAACGAGACGTCGAAGTCGGCGGGCAGCACCGTGACCGTCGACGCGCCCGAGGTCGCGAACGGCAGTGTGGCGGGTGCCCAGTCGGCGCCGCGGAAGTGGATCATGCTCTGGAACAGAGGGTTCCGTGAGCGGGAGCGGCGCGGGTTGAGCGCCTCGACGAGGCGTTCGACCGGCAGTTCCTGGTGCGCGTTGGCGTCGAGCACGACATTGCGGGCACCGATCACGGTATCGCGCAAGGTCGGTGCGCCCGACAGGTCGTTGCGCAGCACCACCATGTTGGCGAACAGGCCGATCAGGTTCGTCGTCGCCGAATCGGTGCGGGCCGCCACCGGGGTGCCGAGGGTGATGTCGGTGCCGCCGCCGAGGGTGTGCAACAGCGTGGCGACCGCGGCCTGGCAGACCATGAACTCGGTGGCGCCGCTGCGCATCGCGAGCGATTCGAGACCGGATCGCACGGAAGCGGGCAGCGCGAAGGTGACCACCTCGCCGCGCTTGCCGAGCACCGGCGGACGCGGACGGTCGTGGGCGACCGCGATCTCCTCGGGCACACCGGCCAGCTGGGTTCGCCAGAATTCGATCTGGGTCTGCGCGAACTCGCTCGGCTCGGCCTGGTCGAACAGCTCACGTTGCCACAGGGCGTAGTCGGCGAACTGGATCGGCAGCGGGCTCCAGCCCGGCGCGTCACCCTGCTCGCTGCGCGCCCGGTAGGCGACGGTGAGGTCGTCGAGCAGCACGCCGAAGGAGGCGTGGTCGGCGACGATGTGGTGCACGAGCAGCGACAGCACATGGGTGTCCGCGTCGAGCACCAGCAGTTCGGCGCGGATCAGCGGCTCGCCGTCGAGGGTGAAGGCGTAGTCGGCGATGGCCGCCAGTTCCGCGGTGAGCTCGCCGGGAGCGATCTCCCTGATGGGCAGCGGTACCGCGGTGGCGGGGTGCACGACCTGGTAGGGAACGCCGTCGTGTTCGGGGAACGTGGTGCGCAGGGACTCGTGCCGGGCGACGACATCATCGAGTGCCGAACGCAGTGCGGCGATGTCGAGCGCACCGTCGAAACGCAGGGCCAGCGGCAGATTGCCGACCGAGCCGGCGCCTTCCATGCGGTACTGGAACCACATGGCCAGCTGCGAGTACGACAGCGGAATCCGCTCGCCGCGCGCGCGTCCGCCGATCACGGGGCGGCTCGAGGGTACGGAGACACCGGAGGTGTCCGCCGACTCGCCGTCAGCGCCCGCCGAACCGGAACCGGAACCGACGCTCGGCTCCGCGGCGGGTTCGTCGTCCAAATCGGAGTCGACAGCGTCGAGGTCGATATCGAACTCGGCCAGGAAGCGGGCGACCAGGTTGGCGGCCAGTGCCGCCGGGGTCGGGCTGTCGAAGACGACGCGAACGTCCAGCTCGACGCCGAACTCGGCCCGCACCTGGGCAACCAGACGCGCGGCCAGCAGCGAGTGCCCGCCGAGTTCGAAGAACGAGTCCTCCGCACCGACCTCGTCGAGGTTGAACAGGGCGCCGAACAGGGCGCACACCTTGCGCTCGGTGGCCGTCGCCGGGGCGCGGTGGGTGCGCACGACCGCGGGGGTCGCCGCGGGCAGCGCGCGCTTGTCGAGCTTGCCGTTGACGGTCAGCGGGATCTCGGGGATCACCGCGAACGCACTGGGCACCATGAACTCCGGCAGCGCGCCGGCGGCGAAGGCGTGCACCTGTTCGAGGTCGACGGTGCCTTCGGCCGGCACCACGTAGGCGGCCAGCATGGCGCCGATGGCGGGGTCCTCGGTCACCACGACGACGCAGTGCGCGACGGCGGGATGCGCGGCGATCGCGGCCTCGACCTCGCCGAGTTCGATGCGGAAACCGCGCACCTTCACCTGCTCGTCGGCGCGGCCGACGAAGTCGAGCTCACCGAAGCTGTTGCGGCGCACCAGGTCACCGGAGCGGTAGAGGCGGGCGCCCGGGGTGAACGGGTCGGCGACGAAACGCTGCGCGCTCAGTGCGGGGCGGTCCAGGTAGCCGCGGGCCAGCTGATCGCCGCCCAGGTACAGCTCGCCGACGACACCATCCGGCACCAGCTGCAGCGCCTCGTCCAGGACGTAGGTGTAGACGTTGCGGTTGGGGATGCCGATCGGCACCACACCGGTGCCCTGCGGGCCCTCGACCGGCATGTGCGTCGAGCAGACCACGGCCTCGGTCGGGCCGTAGTGGTTGCGCAGTTCGGCCTCGAGTGTGTTGGCGAACCGGTCGGCGACCTCGCCGGGCAGCGCCTCGCCGCCGACGGGAACCTGACGCAGCGAACGCCATTCGCTCACCTCAGGCAGCAGCAGGAAGGTGCTGAGCATCGACGGCACCATGTGCAGCACCGTCACCTGGCGGCGGGTGATGAGGTCGGCGACGTAGCGGATATCGCGGAAAGCGTTGGGCTTGGGCACGATCAGCTGCGCGCCGACCGTGAGCGTGATGGCGATGTCGACCAGCGAGGCGTCGAAACTCACCGACGAGGACTGCATCAGCCGGTCCTCGGCGGTCATGTTCCAGTCGGCGGTGAAGCAGACGATGTGTTCGGCGATCGCCGAGTGCGGCACCGGAACACCCTTGGGCTTGCCGGTGGAGCCGGAGGTGTAGATGACGTAGGCGAGGTTCGCGGGCAGCAGCGGGCGCAGCCGGTCCGCGTCCGTCGGCGCGGTCGCGGGCAGCTCGGCCGCCGTCGACTCCGCGGACGCCAATTCCACTGCGCCGAGCAGCAATCGGGGGTTTGCGTCCTCGACCAGGTACTCGATCCGGTCCTCGGGGTAGGCCGGGTCGATCGGCAGGTACGCGCCGCCTGCCTTCAGCACCGCGAGCACGGCGACGATGAACTCCACCGAGGTGCCGAGGCGCAGGCCGACGATGTCCTCGGCGCCGATGCCCTGGCCGATCAGCCAGTGCGCCAACCGGTTCGCGCGCGCGTGCAGTGCGCCGTAGCTGAGCTCGATGTCGTCGGAGGCCAGCGCGATCGCGTCGGGGGTGGCGGCAGCGGCGGCCTCGAGCAGGGCGACGAGGGTGGTCGCGGGCTGGTCGACGAGCACGCCGTGCGAGCGCTCCAGCAGCGCGGCGCGGTCGGCGGCGCCGAGCATGTCGAGGTCGCCGAGCCTGCGCCGCGGGTCGCGCAGCGCGGCGTCGAGGAGCTGGCCGAAGTGCACGAGCAGCTGGTCGACGATGGCTTCGGTGAGCACATCGGTCTGGTATTCGGCTTCCACCACCGCGGTACCGTCGTCCTCGAGGACGATGGCGAGGGCCAGCGGCACCTGCGCGCTCGCGGCGCCGAGGTCGAGCTGGGCGGAGGTGACGCCGTCGATGGCGAAGCCGTCGGCGCTCTTGCGGACGCTGAAGCCGAGCCGGACCAGCTGGTCCATGCCGTCGCGACCGGCGACGCGGTCCGGGTTGGCTTCGCGCACAACACGATCGATGCCGACGCCACGTCGCGCGAAGGCGCCCGCGCAGGTGTCGCGCACGGCGGCGACGAGGTGGGCGAAGTCGTCGCGCGCGCCGAGGGCAGCACGCAGCAGCAGGGTGTTGCCGAAGTAGCCGATGAGCTGTTCGGTGCCAGCGGGGCGGTCGGTGACCGGGATGGACACGAGGAAGTCCTCGGCGGCGGTGTAGCGGTGCACGAGGGCGTCGAAACCGGCCAGCAGCACCATGAACGGGGTCGCGGCCTGTTCGCGCGCGAACTGCTCGGTGCGGGTGACGAGGTCGGCGGGGAGGCGGTGGGTGCGGCGCTGGGCGTTGCGGCCGGGGTTGGCGGCGGCGGAGCCGGGCAGCTCGAGTGGTTCGGGCAGCGGGCGCAGGGCATCGCGCCAGTAGGCGACGTCGGCCTCGGCGGGTTCGGCGGTGGGCGCGATCGCCGCGAACTGCACGGTGCTGGACTCGCCGTCTCCCCGCACGGCACCCGCGCCGCGATAGGCGGCGTTGAGCTCGGCGAAGAACACGGCCCAGGAGTCGTCGTCCCAGCAGATGTGGTGGATGGCGAACAGCACCACGTGCTCTTCGGCGCCGGTGCGGATCAGGGTGGCGCGCAACGGCAGTTCGGTGCCAAGGGCGAAGGGGCGGCCGAACTCGCGCCGGGCCAGTACCTCCACCCGCAGGTCACGACCGGATTCGGCGAGATCGGTCAGGTCGTGGGTCTGCCACTCGGCGCGCGCGTCGTCGGTGAACACCTGGAACGGCTCACCGTCGGCATCGGCGCCGTAGGTGCTGCGCAGGATGTCGTGGCGGGCCACCACCGTGTCGAAGGCGCCGTGCAGCCGGTCGGCGTCGAGCGAGCCGGTGAGCCGGTAGGCGACGCAGATGGTGAGGGCGGTGTCCTCGGCGTCGCGGGTCTGCAGGAACCACATGCGGCGCTGGCCGGGTGTGAGCGGGCGCCGCTCCCCCGCCGCGATGCGCGGCACGGCGACGGGCTCGGAGGTGGCGGCGGCCATGCCGCTCGCGCGCAGTTTCTGCTGCAGCAGCAGCTTGCGGCGTTCCGCGACGGACAGGGTGGCTTCGGTGTCTGACATGTTCTTTCGGCCCCTCAGCCCTGGTTGGTGTTCTGTGCCATCAGCAGCACGACATCGTCGAGCGACGCGCCGCCGAGAATCGCCGCGACCGGCAGATCGCGATCCAGTTCCGCCTTGACCCGCTTGCGGAAGTCCAAGGCCTGCAACGAGTCGAGGCCGAGGGCGACCAACGGCATGGTGGCGTCGATGGATTCGGCGCTGTCGCCGCCGATCACCTTGAGCAGTTCGGTGCGCATGCGCAGGTCGAGCGGGGTGCTGTCGGCCGGTGCGCTCGCCGGTGCCACGCTCACGGTCGGCGTGGCATCGACAGTGGACTGCGGGGAGGCCTTGGCCACCGAACCCGCCTGCTGCACAGGCGCACTGGACTCCAAACCGGTGAGCACGCTGGACTGACCGAAGGCGCCGAGCACCTCGCGCAGGAAGTCCCAGTCGGCGGCGATGATCATGCCGTCGCGGGCGGGCTCGGCGAGCCCGGCTTCGATCGCGTCGGCCGGAACCATCGGGTACACGCCGGCCTCTTCCACGCGGGCGAAACCGGCGTCGTCGAGCGGACCGGCCACGCTCCACAGGCCCCACTGCAGGCTGGCCGCGGCGATGCCACGGGCGCGCAGCCTGCGGGCGGCGACGTCGAGCATGCGGTTGGTCACCGCGTACAGGATCTGGCCGCGGCCACCCAGGGTCGCCGCCATGGACGAGCACAGCAGGACGCGCGCGTCGCCCGCCAGCGGTGCGGCGTCGACGAGGTTGTCCAGGCCGCGCAGTTTGGCGCTGGCGGCGGTGTGGACGTCGTCGGCGGTGATCTGGTCGAGTTCGGCGTCGACGTAGTTGACGGCGGCGTGGATCACCAGGTCGACCGGGCGGTCGGCAATCTCGGCACCGAAGGCGGCGGCCGCATCGGCATCGCTGACGTCGCACGCCCGCACCACGATCTCGGTGCTGCCGAGACCACGCAGGCGAGTCAGTTCGCCTGCCAGCGACTCGGTTTCGCCGCTGCGGCTGAGCAGGGTGACGCGACCGGCGCCGGTGCGCGCCAGGTGGTCGGTGAAGCGCAGACCCAGCTGGCCGGTGCCGCCGACGATGACCACATGATCGAGATCGGTTCCCAGCGCACCCGTTTCGACGACGGTATCCGGAACCAGGCGCTTCACGAACACCTTGCCCGACCGCAGCGCCAGCTCGGCCTCGCCCGTGGAGTGCACGGCGCCGACGATCTTGGCGGCCTGCGCGGACGCGGGTTCGTCCGCGGCGAGATCGAGATGCCGGAACAGGATGCCGGGGTGTTCGATTCCGACGCTGCGGAATCCGGCGGTGACGCCCGACTGGAACAGTCCGGGGGCCGGATCGCCGTCGTGCACGGTCTCACCGCCGACGGTCAGCAGCCAGCACTCGCCGCCGGGGCGGAGCGCGGATAGCGCGGGGGCCCAAGCGCGTTCGGCGAAGAACTCCGTGAGCGCGTCGATCGCACAGGCGCTGTCGTCGGCGGCGGTCGGCGGGAGCAAGATGATCACGGTGTCGGCAGCGGGCTCGTCGGTAGCCGAATGGCCATCCGGGGTGCCGTCGAACGCTGCCCGGCCGTTCGCTAGAGCACTCGGCGCACTCGCGCCGTTGGCCTGCGCACCCGGCGCGCTCGCGCTATTCGCCTGCGTACCCGGCACGAGAACGCGCGCGTCGGCGCCGTGGCGGTCGGCAGCGGTGACCAGCGCGGCGGCCAGCTCGGCGCAGTCGCCCGTCGGGTCGACGAGGAGCAGGCTGCGCGGTGCGGTGAGCGACCGGCGCTGCAGCGGAGTCCACTGTTCCACCAGCCGTTGCGGTTTCGGCGTGGTGACCACGAGTTCGGCCGGAGTCTCGTGTGCGCCGAGCGGCGCCCAGAGCCGCTTGGGTGCGGTGATCGTGTGCGGGAAGTCGCGCAGCGGGAGGCTGACGGAGTCGTCGACACGCAATGCGTCCCAGCGGTAGTCGGCGTCGAGGACGGCGACCTGGGCCAGGTTGCGGGTGAACTCCGAGAGTCCGTCCGCGGTGCGCAGCGAGGTGCCGAGCACGCGGAAATCGCGCGGAGGCAGGCCGGGACGGTTCGGGACCAGACTCAAATTCTCCTGCAGGGCCAGTTGCAGCACCGGATGCTCGGCGACCTCGATCATCAGGTCGACGCCGTCACTGCCCGCGCTGACCACGGCGCGGTCGAACCGGACGCGGTTGCGCAGGTTCCAGAACCAGTACTCCTCCTGCTTGAGATCGGGCGTGATCATTTCGCCCAGTGTCGCGCCATAGCAGGGGATCTCGGACGCGGCGAAGTTCGGGGTGCTCATCTCGTCACCGAGGAAGCCTTCGAAATCGGTCCGCACCTCGGCGACGATGGAGGTGTGCGCGGGGAAGGCGACCCGGATCTCCCTGGCGAACTGGCCGCGCTCGGTGGCCGCGGCCACCAGCTCGACGACGGCGCCGCGCTCACCGGAGATGGCGATGATGTGCGGCGAGTTGACGACCGCGAGCTCGGCCCATCCCGAGTTCCGCGCCATCAGCGCTTCCACGCTCTCGCGGTCCATCCCGAAGACCGCCATCGAATAGCCGCGCGGGGACAGCCGGTCCGCGAGCACGGCGCGATGCGTCACCGCGAGCACCGAATCACGCAGTGTCATCACGCCGGACACCGCGCCCGCGGCGAGCTCGCCCTGGCTGTGGCCGATGGTCGCGTGCGGTTGCACACCCGCCGCCCGCCACACCGCGGCCAGGCCCGTCATGTGGAACATCAACGCGGGCTGCACTTCCCACACCGTGTCCTCGTACTGCCCCTCGTGGCCGAGCAGATAGTGCAGCGGCTTGGAGTGCCCGAACCGTTCGGCGTGGATGGCGGCGCACTCGTCGACGACGGCGCGGTAGGCGGCCGACAGCTCGTAGAACACCGCGCCCATGCCGGGGCGCTGACTGCCCTGACCGGGGAAGACGAAGCCGATGCGGCGGGCGCTGGCGGGAGTGTCGCCCCGGACCACCGACGGGTGGTCGGTGTCGGTGGCGATCGCGTCGAGCGCGGCCAGCAGGTCGGTGCGCGCCGCGGCGGCGTCGGCCGTCGACGGCGGTGCCAGCACCAGGGCGCGACGGCGACGGGCCACCCGGGTGCGGAACAGCGTGTCCGCCAGGCGTTCCGGAGTCACCTCGGGACGGGACTCGACGTAGCCGCGCAGGGCAGCGGCTTCGGCCCGCAGCCCGTCGACGCTGTCGGAGGACAGCAGGACGGGAACGGAGCCGTCGGGCAGACGGTACTCAGCCATGGTTGGTCTCCTCCAGCACCGGCAGGCCGACGATGGCGTGCGCATTGGTTCCCGCGACACCGAACGAGGACACCGCGGCATAGCGCAGGCCGTCCGCGCGCGGCGCCCAGTCGGTGAGTTCGGCGGCGAGCCGCAGACTGGTCGCGTCCCAGTCGATATCGGTGGTCGGGGCGTCGGCCCACAGGCTCGGCGCGATCACGCCGTTGGCGCCGCACAGCAGCACCTTGATCAGCCCGAGCATGCCCGAGGCGGCCTGGGCGTGGCCCGCGTTGGACTTCACCGAGCCGAGCAGCGGTCCGTCGTCGCCGCGCTCCGGGGCGCCGTAAGTGGCTGCCAGCGCGGTCAATTCGAGCGGATCACCGACGGCGGTGCCGGTGCCGTGGCCTTCGATCAGGCCGATGTCGTTCGCGCTGATCCCGGCCGCGGCGACGGTGGCCTCGATGAGCCGCTGCTGGGCCGTCGCGCTGGGGACCGCGATCGGCGCGCCCGCGCCGTTGTGGTTGACCCGCGAACCGAGCAGCTGTCCGTAGATGCGGTGCCCGAGCGCCTTGGCCCGCGATTCCCGTTCCAGCACAATGACACCCGCGCCTTCGCCCCACAGGGTTCCGGTCGGGTCGGCGGCGTAGGAACGGCAGTGGCCGTCGGTGGCCAGGGCGTTGTTCTTGGAGAACTCGTAGAACGCGCCGGGCGAGCCCATCACGCACACGCCGCCGGCCAGCGCCCAGTCGCATTCGCCCGCACGGATCGCCGAGGCGGCCTGGTGCACGGCGGTCAGCGACGAAGCGCACGCGGTGTCCACACTGATCGACGGGCCGACCAGGCCGAGCCCGTGCGAGATGCGGCCCGCGACCGCGCCGAGCGCGGTGCCGGTGGCCCGGTAGCCGCTGTACTCGTTGACGCCCCCGACCCGGGGCCCGTACTCGACCGTCGAGACGCCCATCCACACACCGGCCGAATCACCGTCGAGCGCACCGGGATTGATGCCCGCGTGCTCGAGCGCGCGCCACGCCACCCGCATGGCCACCCGCTGCTGCGGGTCCATGGCGACCGCTTCGCGCGGGGTGATGCCGAAGAACTGGGCGTCGAACTCGGTGGCGCCGTCGAGGAAGCCGCCCGCGTCGCGCACCGGGGCCCAGCCGTCGAGCCTGCCGAGGGCGAACAGCTCGTCGAGCGGCCATTCGCGATCGCGCGGGAACGGGCCGATCAGCTCACGGCCGGTGGCCAGCGCCGACCAGAACCCGGGCAGGGTGTCGATGCCGCCGGGCGCCTCGATGCCCATGCCGACGATGACGATGGGATCGGTCACGGTGCTCATCGGGCCAGCGCCTGACCGGCGAGTACCTCGGCGATGCCGTCGATGTTCTCGTCGATGTAGAAGTGGCCACCCGCGAACAGGTTCACCTCGATCTCGGCGCTGGTGCTGGTCTCCCAGGCGTAGAGGTCACGCGGGCCGACGAACGGATCGTCGTCGCCGCCGAGGACCAGCAGGGGCGCGGCGACCTGGACGTCGGTGCCGCAGGAGTAGGCGTCGAAGGCGCGGTAGTCGGCCTTGAGGACCGGCAGGGCCATCCGCATGACCTCGCGGCTGGCCATCACGTCGGCGCCGGTGCCGTTGAGAGCGGCCATGTGGTCGAGCAATTCCTCGTCCTCGGTGGGATGTCCGGGGAGCTCGGCGATCCGGTGCGGCGCGGCCGCCGCAGAGACCACCAGCAAACGAACGGACAACCCGGCGGCCTCGGCCAGCCGGACGAATTCGAAGGCGGCGATGGAACCCATGCTGTGACCGAAGACGGTCAGCGGAGCGCCGGTGTCGTGGGTGGAGTCACGGAAGGCCGCGAAAGCGCCTGCGGCCAGCTCGGGCAGGGTCTCGGCGGCGGCCTCACGCGCCCGGTCCTGACGGCCGGGGTACTGCATGATGACGGTGTCGAAATCCTGACCCATACGCTTGGCGAACACCCGATAGGCCGATGCGCCGGCGCCCGCGTGCGGGAAGACGATCAGCGGCGGTAGGGAATCGGTCCGGGGGGCCTGGAATTGCCTGATCCAGCCGAGTTCTCTTGCCATGTCGCTCTCCCTAACCGGCCGCGCAGGGGTCGCGCCGCCGTTTCACACTGTCCAACTCCGTGCCGAGGCACGGACCGGCCCGACACAGTCGTCCGGGACCGGGGCGAATCCTGTTGCACCCGAGACCGACCCGGTTCGGCCATGGACTGGCAACCACCGGGCGATCGGTCGGGCAACAGTAACACCAAGGCATTAGTATAGGCTAGCCTTACCCATCGAGGTGACCAAGATTACGATTGAACGGAGCACCTAGCAGATGAACCCCGCCGGGACTTCCTACGCGCTACCCCGCGAGCAGACCGATCTGCCCGCCGAGGTGGCCGCCGCACCGGCACCGGAGCTGCCCGTCTTCGCGGCGCCCTTCGCCCTGCGCGTAGCCGACCCGGACGGCACCGATCCCGAACTGCTCGCCGAGTGGATGGCCCGCCCGCACCTGCTCGAGTCGTGGGAGCAGGACTGGGACGCCGATCGCCGCCGCGCCGATTTCCAGGCACAGCTGGCCGGAACCTATTCCCGCCCGTGCATTCTCAGCCTCGATTTCGCGGTGCTCGGTCAGCCGGAACTCGGCACCCGCGACATCGCCTACCTCGAGTTCTACCGCGCCGCCAAGGACGAGATCGGCCGCCTCTACGACTCGGCGCCCGGTGACATCGGCTTCCACATCGCCACCGCCGACCCGGCCGTGATCGGCAAGGGCATCATGACCGGCTGGATCGCCACGATGGTCACCGCGGTCTTCGCCGCGAACCCCGAATGCCGCCGCGTCATGGGCGATCCCGACCACCGCAACCAGGCCATCTGCCGCAGCCTCACCAAGGCGGGCTTCCACCGGGTCGACGAATTCGACGTGCGCCACGACCGCCGCATCGCGCTCTACGCGGCGCCGCGCACCCCCGACGACATGCCGGTCGCCCGCGCCTGAGCCGACGACGACAACAGCCCCGCGCCTTCCGGCGCGGGGCTGTTCTTGGTTCGGTACCTCAGCGCGCGGCGAGGTGACTCGCGCCGGCACGCGCCCTGGCGGGCTCGGTGCGCAGCACGCGGTCCGAGAGTTCGCCGAGGCAGCTGAGATTGGGGAACCCGGGGCCCTGGGCCATCGCGGCCATGTTCGGCAGGAACAGCTTGCCCGCCAGTCCGGTGACGGCCAGGTCGTAGCCGATCGCGGACTCGATGCGCTGCTGGGTCAGTGGGCCGCCCACGGCGAGCTCGAGCAGGTCGGCGGTCTGCTGGTCGAACATGTCGAGGAACCACAGCGGCTGACCGCCGGTGGCGTCGACGACCAGGTCGAAGTTGTGCACCTGGTCGGCGCGCAGCTCATTGGTCAGGGTCAGCGACAACGACTCGCCATGCGGCGCGATCTTGGTGACCCGGCCCTGCAGATGGTGCACCCGGTTGTCGCCGAGCAGGCTTTCCTGCACGCGCACCGAGAACACGCCGCGGTCGGTGCGCCGGATGACGTCGCGGCGTTCCTGGATGCTCAGCGCGTTCCACTTCACCGGGTCACTGAACAGCGAGTTCTCGAAGAAGCTCTCGCCGCGGGTGTAGAGCGTCGCCATCGGCGAGATCACCGAGATGGTGAGCATCTCGTGGCGGACCAGTTCGTCCAGCGCCGAGCCCGCGGTCTCGCCGCCGCCGATCACCGCGGCGCGGGAGGCGGCCGGGAGGCTGCGCTTGCCAGCGAGGTCCCAGAATTCGGCGATGCTGAGCACGCGCGGGTGTTCGGCGAGCGCGCGGCTGCTGCGGCCGGGGCCGGTGATCATCAGGCCGTCGGCGGTGAGCTCGGTGCGGTGGCCGTCGGCGTCGACGACGCCGACCTGCCACTGGTCACCGACGGCGTTGCCGCCGTGGCGAATCTGCTCGACCCGGCCGAGCACGAGCTCGAGGTCGATGGACTTGGCGACCCACTGCAGGTACTTGGCCCACACGTGATGCTGCGGGCTGGGCCTGCCGCGGTCGATCCACTCGGCGTAGGTGCCGTGCTCGATCAGGAACGAGGTCCAGCTGAACGCGGACATCGCCTGGTCGATGTCGCGGTTGCGCCCGCGCGCCCAGGTGGAGTGATACGGGAAGCCGATGTCCTTTTCGGGGCTGGTGCCGAGCCGGTGCTGGCCGTCGGTCCAGCCGCCGCTGGGCAGCCAGTTGCCGCCGACCGCGTGCGACTCGACGACGACAACGCGCGGCGCGGGCAGGCCGAGCGTGCGCAGGACGTGCGATTTCGCTGCCACCGCAAGGGCTTTCGGCCCCGCTCCGACTACCAGGAGGGTTTCCACCGGTTCGTTCTCCACTCTCTCACGCATATCGCGCCGGGATCGTCCGCAGGGCGACTGCCCGGACACGATCCTCATATTTGCATAGGCTTACCTTAGCTGGCCAGCGAGGCCCGGTGTGTCCATGCAGACAAACAAGTGACCTTAGGCTAACCTAACGGCATGGGTAAGGGATTGAACGGCCTGATTACCAAGGCCTGGGGCGGCGCCGACTACAAGCTGACGGTGACATCCAACGAGCAGATCACCGACAAGTTCGTGCGGATCGGCTTCACCATGGGTGGTCTGCTCGCCGACCACCCGGTGCACCCCACCCAGTGGGTCCGCCTGTGGATTCCGGACGCCGAGAGCGACAAGCTGCACCACCGCGGCTACACCCTCGTCGACCCGAACCCGGAGGCCGACACCGCCAGCATCGACTTCGCGCTGCACAACGGCCCGGCCGCCGACTGGGCGCTGCGCGCCGAGCCGGGCGACCTCCTCGACGTCACCGTGCTCGGCTCGGACTTCCAGCTGCCGGAACAGAATCCCAGCGAGTACGTCGTCTTCGGCGACACCGCCTCGCTGCCCGCCATCAACTCGCTGCTCGACGCCATCGGCGATACCCCGGCCCGGGTGTGGCTGGAATGGCAGTACGAGTCCGACCAGACCATCCCGGTGCGCAACAAGCCGCACCACCAGCTCACCTGGCTGCAGCGCGTCGACGACGGCCGCCTGATGCGCGAGGCCGCGCAGGAGATGAACTGCGCCGCGGACGCGTTCGCGTGGGTCGCCTGCTGCGGGCAGACCACCCGCTCGATCGTGAAGACCCTCAAGGGCCAGCACGCGCTGCCCAAGACCGCGGTCAAGTCGCAGGCTTACTGGAAGTAAGGCCGGGAGTCATCCCCCAGGCTGACGGCGATCGGTCCTCACGGCTGATGCGGGCGTAGTCGATACTGCGGCAAGCTGATCGGGCAAGTCGGGAACTCCCGAGCCGATCAGGTCGAATCGAGCGCCCGTGTCTGTCATCGATGCCGTATTGCTGGTTTCCACCGTGGCGCTGGCGATCGCGCTGGTCGCGGCGCCCCGGATCGGCAGGCGGGTGGCGCCGTTCGCCCTGCCGGTGCTGATCATCGGCAGTCTGCTGCTGTGGGTACTCGAAGGCTATCGGCACTGGTGGCCGCTGTACCTGCTGATCGTGGCGATGTTCGCGTTCGTGGTGACCGATGCGGCCGGGACCCGCCGCCGGGTGTGGTTCCGCGCTGGGATCGGCGTGGTTGCCGTGGTGTCGATCCTGCCGTGGGCGGTTCCGCCCTCCCCGGAACTGCCTGAACCCACCGGCCCCTACGCGGTCGGGTCGGAGATCTTCCGGTGGGTCGACGAGCAGCGGCCCGAACCGGCGACCGCGGCCGACGATCGGCGCAATGTCGTTGTCCAGGCGTGGTATCCGACCGAGATCGAGTCCGGACGGCAGTGGGTGTATCTCGACGGGCGCGACCAGCTGCCGTCGCGAGTATCCGGGATTCCGGGGTTCTTGCTGTCGGATGTCAGCATCGACACCAACGCGACGGCCGATGTTCCGGTGTCACCGGCCAGGGACCGCTGGCCGGTGGTGCTGTTCTCCCCCGGCTATGGTGCGCCGCGCGCCTTCTACTCCGGACTGATCGCCGACCTCGCCAGCCGCGGTTTCATCGTCCTCGCCGTCGACCATCCCTACGAATCGGCCGTGACCGAGCTCGCCGACGGCACCATCGCCACGACCGTCGAGAACATCTCCGCCGACGACCCCGACGCCATCCGATTCATGACCGAACGCGTCGAAACCCGCACTGCCGACCTGCGATTCGTCCTCGACCAGCTGGCTCGCCCGGAAATCCTCGGCCCCATCGAGAACAGGGTCGACCCCGCGCATCTCACGGTGATCGGCCATTCCCTCGGCGGCGCCGCCGCACTGGCTGCCCTGTCGGCCGACCAACGGTTCACCGCCGCGGCGAATCTCGACGGCACCCTCTACGGCGACCTTCCCGAGCGCGCGCTGAACCGGCCGGTCCTGTTGCTGGAGAGCGATCATGCCGAGACCGGCCACTCCCAGCGCTACCTCGACGGTAACCGCGGTCTCCTGGAACGGTTGCAGGCGAACGGTTTCCGGTACGAGTTCAGCGAGGCCGACCACTACAGCTTCACCGATGTCCCCCAATTCCTCGCCGCCCCGGTGCGTTTCGTGGTCACCAGGATGATCGGCGGGTCCAGGGGCGCGGCGAATACCCAACGCGCCACCAACGACATTCTGACGCCGTTCCTGCTGGGCAGACACGGCGAGGTCGACGCCGCCGCGACCGGCCATTCCGGGGTGACGGGCGGCCCGGTGCGCCGGTAGCGAGGCGGGTGGCGCGCGGAAGCGATTTCGGTCAAGGTGGACGGCGGAACGCAGTACGGAAACCACCACTCGCGAGGAGTACGCCCGTGTCCGTTCTCGATGAAAGCACACCCTTCGGTGCCACGGTCGCCAAGCGGCTGGCCGACGAGCACGTCATCTGGCTGACCACGATCGGCGCGGGCGATACCCCGCAGCCGAACCCCGTGTGGTTCCTGTGGCAGGAGGGAACCTTCCTGATCTATACCGAGTCGACGGCGAAGCGCCTGCGGCATCTCGCGCGTAACCCGCGGGTCTCGCTGAACTTCAACAGCACCGCCTCCGGTGGCGAGGTGGTCGTGTTCACCGGCACCGCCCGGATCGGCGAGGCGGTGAGCGAGGACGTGGTCGCCGACTATTCGCGCAAGTACACCCAGGGCTTCGCCGAGATCAAGATGTCGGAGGCCGAGTTCTACCAGACCTACTCGGTCACTATCCACATCACCCCGGATCGCCTGCGCGGCTTCTGAAACACGAAAGGTCCGCCTCGCCGTGCTGGCGAGCCGGACCATTCGTTGCGGGTCAGGCGGAGACGGTCTCGAGTCGCCAGCCGGTCGCGCGCTCGCGTTCGTTCCAGAACGCGGCGTAGCGGCCGTCCAGATCCAGCAGTTCCTGATGGGTGCCGCGTTCAGCGATGCGGCCCTGGTCCAGGAACAGGATCTGGTCGGCGTGGGCGATGGTCGAGAGCCGGTGCGCCACGACGAGAACCGTCTTGTCCCTGGTCAGTTCGTGGATGCCACGGACAACGACGGCCTCGCTGTGCGGGTCGAGCGCGCTGGTCGCCTCGTCGAGCAGGACGATCGGGGCGTCCTTGAGCAGGGCACGCGCGATCGACACGCGCTGGCGTTCACCGCCGGACAGCGACGCGCCGCCCTCACCGACCGCGGTGTCGAAACCGTCGGGCAGCCGGTCGACGATCTCGTCGACCCTGGCGGCGACGGCAGCGCGCTCGAGTTCGGCGTCGGTGGCGTCGGGCTTGCCGATGCGGATGTTGTCGGCGACCGAGCGGTTGAACAGGTAGACGTTCTGGAAGACCAGCGAGAGCTGGTCGAGCAGGGTGTCCGAAGGCTGTTCGCGCACATCGTGTTCGCCGACCGAGACCGCGCCGGAGTCCACGTCGTAGAAGCGGGCGGCCAGCCGCAGCAGGGTGGTCTTGCCGGCGCCGCTGGGTCCGACGATGGCGGTGGTGGTGCCCGCGGGGACGGTGAAGGTCAGGTCCGACAGCACGGGTTCGCCGGCGCGGTAGCCGAAGCTGACCTCGTCGAAGACCACGGCGGGCGCACCGGGGGTCACCGGTTCGGTGGGCGTCGGCAGCGGCTTCTCGGCCAGCAGATCGGTGATCCGGTCGGCGGCCGCGGCGGCCGAACGCAGGGCGGCGCCCAGCTGAGCGGCCTGGTTCACCGGCTCGATGAAGCGCGAGCTCACCGCGATCAGCGCGATCGCCGCGGCGGCGGAGATCGAGCCGTCGGTCACCTGGACCACCGCGATGTAGGCCAGCACCAGGAACACCGCCTGCACGAACAGCGCGAAGACGATCAGACCTGGCACGGTCGCGACCATCATCTTCCGCACCGCCGAGCGCTGACCGACCAGCGCGGCGTCGAGTGCCTTGTTGCCGGCGCCGACCGCGCCGAACGCGCGCAGCACCGGCTGTGCCTGCGCGAATTCCACCACCCGCGAATCGGCTTCGGCCGCGGCGGTGTGCAGGCGCGCGTCGGCGCCGGTGTAGGCGCGGTTGGCGAGATTGTTGACCAGGTAGAGCACCGGCGCGGCGAGCAGCATGGCCAGCCCGATCCGCCAGTCGATGAACAGCATCCCGATCGCGACGACCAGCGGCACGATGATGCCGGTGAGCACCTTGGTGAGCAGGTAGGCGATCAGGCCCTGCATCTCGCGGACCTGCTCGACCATGACCCGCGAGAGCGGGCCCGCGTCGCGGTCCTCGAACCAGCCGAGCGGCAACGCGTTGAGCTGATCGCCGAGCCGGGTCTGCAGACCACGCTGCATGCCGAGACCGATCCGCAGGCCGATGACGGCCTGCAGGTAACCGAAGACGACCACACCGGCCACGGCCGCGGCCATGCCGAGCGCCCACAGCCAGGCGCCGCTCAGGTCGTCACCGAACAGCGCTTCCAGCACCGGAACCAGCAGCAGATACGCGATGGCCTGGCACAGCGCCTGCACCACGATGGCGGCGAGCAAGCGCGGGATCAGCGGAGCGAACTCCGCGGGAACGAGGCGGAAAACCTTGCGAATCATCGTGTTTCCTCCACCAGGGCGAGCGTGCCGAGCGCGGCCTCGTTGATCTCCCACAGCCGCTGATACAGCCCACCGGCGGTATGCAACTCGGCATGCGTGCCCTGCTCGACGAGCGTTCCGTTCTCCAGCACCAGGATTCGGTCGACGCCGGTGATGGTGTGCAGCCGGTGCGCGATCACCAGCACGGTGCGGCCCGCGACGAGCGCGGCCAGCGCGTCCTGGACCGCCGCCTCGGATTCGGGGTCGGCGAAGGCGGTGGCCTCGTCGAGGACGAGCACCGGGGTATCGGCCAGCAGCGCGCGAGCGATCGACAACCGCTGCGCCTCACCGCCGGACAGCGACGCGTCGACGCCGATCTCGGAGTCGTAGCCGCGCGGCAGCGCCATGATCCGGTCGTGGATCTGGGCGGCCCTGCTCGCCCGTTCGATGGCGGCGTCGTCGGCGTCCGGGCGCGCGAGCAGCAGGTTCTCCCGGATCGAGCCGCGGATCAGGCGCACATCCTGGAACACGAATCCGACGGTGCGGTAGAGATCCTCGCTGGTGAACTCGCGAATATCGCGGCCGTCGATGGTGATCCGGCCCGCGCCGACGTCGTAGAAGCGGGGCAGCAGTTTGGCCAGGGTCGACTTGCCGGAGCCGCTCGGGCCGACCAGCGCGGTGATCGTGCCGGGGTGCAGTTCGAGATCGACCCCGCGCAGCACGTCATGGCCGGTGCGGTAGGCGAATTCGACGCCGTCGAAGCGGACGACACCGGCTTGGCTCGCCGGGCCGGTGCTCGTCGTCGGCGCGGTATCCAGCTCCGGGGTCTGCTGCAGTTCATGCAGGCGCAGCGCCGCGGCGCCACCGGCCCGCAGCGCCTGCGAACCGTAGCCGAGGCCGAGCAGCGAACTACCGATACCAAGGCCGACCAGCAGGAACGGCAGCAGGTCCAGGGGGTTCAGCCAGTCGAGGCCGACGAAAGCCAGCCCGCCGACGACCATGATCAGCATGACGAAGACCGGCATGACGACGATGTCGGAGGCCGACTGCACGCGGATGATCGGCATCTTCATCCGATGCGCCGCCTGCACCTGACCGTCGACCGCGTTCTGGAACTCGGTGTGCGCCTTGCCCGCCTGACCGAACGCCCGCACGACCTGGATGCCGTCGACGAATTCGATGGTGGCCTCGGAGGTACGCCGTTCCCAGCGGGTGTAGACGGCGAGGCGATCGCGGCCGTCGCGATCCATGATCTTGCCGAACAGGACGAAGTAGGCGATCAGCGGGATCAGCAGCACCAGGGTGAGCCGCCAGTCGACGGTGAACAGGTAGCCGAGGGTGACCAGCGGGACCACCAGCGCGCCGACGAACTCCAGCCGGGCATGGGCCACGAGGTAGTGCAGTGCCTCCACGTCGTCGCGCAGATACGTCTTGACCTCGCCGGAGCTGCGTTCACCGAACCAGCCGAGCGGCACCCGGGTCAGTTTGTCGGCGAGCAGCCTGCGCAGGGTCAGCTGGTAGCCGGCGTCGACGGCGTGCGACCAGGTCAGCGCCACCGCCTGCAGCAGGGCGCGCACGATCAGCACCGCCACCGCCGCGCCGAACAGCCACCACACCCGATCGGTGTCCACCGGGGTTTCCAGCAGTTCCCGGCAGGCGGCCACGATCAGCAGGAACGGCACGACGGTGCAGACCGAGGCGACGGCGACGAGCAGGCTCGCCATCGTCAGCATCCCCGACACCGGTGCCAGAATCTCCTTGCGCGCCTGCGCTTCCTGTTGTTTCTGCGCTTTCGCGGCCGCCTTGGGTGGCCGGTTGCCCGACTCCGCCCCCGGCGGCGGCGCTACCTGCACCGTCATCACTTCTCGCCCTCTCGACCAGTCCACGGCAAACGTGCCAAGGGTAGGTTAGCCTAAGTTGATCGGTCGTGGCCGACCGGGGAAGCTTGTGTGAACTGCCAGTCAACCCCCTCGGCAATTCGACATTCCGGGCGTAATTTCCTCTCTACCTCTAAATCTTTGAGCGCGGCGGGAGAGCGAAAATGTTTGTCACGTCAATAATTTCGGCGATTGCGGACTGCCAGGCCGATCCGGGAAACCTGACACCCGATCAAGCGCACCGGGCCATGCAGATTCATCTCGAATGCAGCGTCGATCTGTGCCGGGTGCGCAGGCGGGCTCGGCATACCCTTGTCGAAGCGAAATTGATGGTGCTCGATCAGCGGGCCGGTTAACGTTTTCTCGTGTTCACTCCGCTGCCATCCTCGGCCGCCTGGCTCCATCGCGAGGCGCGCATCGGATTCGAAGTGACCTATTTCCGCGACGATGATCGCGGGCTTTTCGTCGAAGGGTGCGCGACCGCGGTCGAGGACGGCCTCGCCTGGGCGATCGACTATCGGCTCCGGGTCGACGGCAGCTGGCATACGCGGTCGGCGCGGATCACCGGTCGCTATCCCGACGCCCGGCGCTCGCTCACGCTGCAGTCCGACGGGCTCGGGCGCTGGCAGGTCGACGGGGTGCACTCCCCCGAACTCGACGGGTGTCTCGATGTCGATCTGGAGGCGTCGGCGTTCACCAACGCGCTGCCGGTGCACCGGTTGCATCTGGCGATCGGCGACGCGGCGGACGCACCGGCCGTGTACGTGCGCGCCGCCGACCTCGCGGTGACCCGGCTGCCACAGCACTATCGCCGGATCACCGCCGAGGCGGGTCAGCGCTATGACTACAGCGCGCCCGCCTTCGACTACCGCGCCAGGCTGGGCTACGACGAGGCCGGTCTGATCGTCGACTACCCGGGGCTGGCCGAGCGCACGGCCTGACTCGAGGGGCCGCGAACTCGCGTCGTCACCCGCCGATAGAGACTGTTTCCATGCGACGCAGGCAGCAGCCGCCGCTGCCCAAGCGGCACGGCCTAGATCCAGCCCGGCTCCGGCTCCCGGAGGACGGGCACTGGACGACGGTGCGTGACCACCTCGTCGAGCGGCTGCCGCGGGTCGATCCGGCGCGCATCGACGAGATGTTGCGGGCGGGCGAGATCGTCGATCTGGTGGGGCCGCTGGCGCCGGACGCGCCGTTCGTGCCGGGCGGGGCGGTGTGGTTCCACCGGGACCTGCCGGTCGAGAAGGAGGTGCCGTTCGAGATCGGGATCGTCCATCGCGACGACGACATCCTGGTCGTCGACAAACCGCACTTCCTGGCGACGATCCCGCGCGGCCGGCACATTCTGCAGACCGCCCTGGTGCGCCTTCGCCGTGAACTCGACCTGCCGGATCTGATCCCGGCGCATCGGCTGGATCGGGTGACCGCCGGGCTGGTGCTGTTCGTGGTGAACCCGGCGGCGCGTGGGGCGTATCAGACGATGTTCCATCGCCGGACCGTGCGCAAGGAGTACGAGGCCGTCGCGCCCTACGATCCGGCGCTGGAGCTGCCGCGGACCGTGCGCAGCCGGATCATCAAGGAGAAGCAGGTGCTCGCCGCGCAGGAGGTGGACGGCGAGCCCAATGCCGAGACCGAGGTGGAACTCGTCGAGCACCGCGACGGACTCGGCCGCTACCGGCTGCGGCCGCACACCGGCCGGACCCATCAGCTGCGCCTGCATATGAACAGCCTCGGCGTGCCGATTCTTGGCGACGATTTCTATCCGGCGATCACCGACAAATCCGTCGACGATTACACCCGGCCGTTGCAACTGCTGGCCGCCTCACTGGAATTCACCGACCCGATCAGCGGGCAGCCGCGGCGATTCGAGACGCGGCGCAGTCTCCAGGCATGGACGGATCTGTCCGGATGGTCCGGATCGGCTGTCGACTAGCTCACAGCGCGGTGATCTTGGTCGGTGTTCCACAGCGCCGGTCGGCGTGGGTTTCCCCCCTGAATCGGCCGCTGACCTGCGCGCACCGGACCGTTTCCATTCCGTAATACTTCCGTACACTCGGTCGGGTGCCCGAACACACCACTGTCGCCGATCCCCGGCCCAAGCTGCACGCCTATGTCGATATCGCCGTGGTCGTCGTCGTGCTGGCCGGAACCAATCTGATCGCGCATTTCACCACCGCGTGGGCCAATATCGTCATCGTGCCGGTCGCGGCGTTCGCGCTGCTGGCGCTGATGCGCAAGCGCGGTCTCGGCTGGGCCGAACTCGGGCTCTCCCCACGGCACTGGCGACGAGGAACGGTCTACGCGCTCGGCGCTGTCGGCATCGTGCTCACCGCCGTCGCGATCGGCGCGATCCTGCCGATCACCCGGCCCTTCTTCCTCGCCGACCGCTACGCCACGATCTCCGGCGCGCTGATCGCGTCGATGATCGTCATCCCGCTGCAGACCGTGATCCCCGAAGAACTCGCCTTCCGCGGCGTCCTGCACGGCACCCTCGACCGGGTGCTCGGCGTCCGCGGGCTCTTCGCGGCCGGATCGCTGCTGTTCGGTTTCTGGCACATCGCGTCCTCGCTCGGCCTGACCAGCGGCAACAAGGGCCTGACCGGCATCGTCGGCGGCGGACTCGTCGGCCAGATCATCGGCATCACCCTCGCCGTCGCCGCGACCGCCGCCGCGGGCGTCGTCTTCACCTGGCTGCGCAGACGCAGCGGCAGCCTGCTCGCCCCGATCGCCCTGCACTGGTCGCTCAACGGCGCGGGCGCACTCGCCGCGGCCATCGTCTGGCACACGGCGCTGCGCTGAGTCAGCGGTCGGTCGCCAGGGCCGGGTCGGTGGCGCGGACGGCGGCGAAGACGCCCGCGCAGACCGAGACCAGGTCGTCGGGGTGGGTGCTGCGGTTGTCCATCAGCCAGTCGACGAGTAGGTGGTTGACGCCGCCGACGATGGTGACGCAGGTCAGGCGGCTGCGTTCGGGGAGCGGCTGGGCGCGGGCGGTGGCCCACAGGCCCGCCACCAGTTCGGCGTAGTCGCGAAGCTCGCCGTGTCGGCGCTGCTCCATGCGTGCGGAGACGCCGACCACCTCGATCAGCACGACCCTGGCTCGGCGCGGGTCTTCGGTGAGATAGCCGATGAACGCGGCAAGGCCCGCGGTGATCACGTCGTCGAGGTCGGGGCCTGCCGTGCGCAGCGCGGTCTGGGTGCGGTCGCGCAGGCCCGCGGTCGTCTCGTCGTAGAGGGCGGCCAGGCAGGCCTCGCGGTCGCGGAACGATTCGTAGAAATAGCGTTCGGTGAGGCCGGCGATGCCGCACAGCTGTTTCACCGAGCCTGCCGCGTAGCCCTGGGTGCCGAACAGTTCGAGCGCCGCGTCCAGCAGCGCGGTACGGCGGTGTCGGATTCGCTCCGCGGGGGTACGTCCCGAGTACCGCCGACCCGCCGGGCGATCGGCGGACTGGTCTGTCATCGAAGTCTGTCCTTCTGTGCGACTGCGTGGAATACTAGGCCACAATTTCTGACATGATGCCATGTCAGAAGCGACATTCCCGCTGGTACGAAGGGCTTCGCCGATGAAACGCATCCACGCCGGACTGGTCGTCGCGGTGACCGGCGGCGCCGCGGGCATCGGGCGCGAGATCGCCCGGCAGTTCGCCGTCGCGGGTGCTCGCGTCTGCATCGGCGATCTGTCCGGCACGACGGCGCGCACGACGGCGATGGAGCTTCCCGGCACCGTGCACGGTTGCGAACTCGATGTCACCGATGAGCGGTCGTTCCACAATTTCCTCGCCACGACCGAGGCATTACTCGGGCCTATCGATGTGCTCGTCAACAATGCGGGAGTGATGTGGGTCGGCGCGTTCGACACCGAACCCGATACCGCGACGGCCCGGATGATCGCGGTGAATCTGCACGGGGTGATCCGCGGGGTGCGGCTGACCGCGCCGGGGATGCGCACACGTGGGCGCGGGCATATCGTCACCATCGCGTCCGCGGCGTCGCGACTCTCCCCTCCCGGTGAATCCACTTATGCCGCAACCAAACACGGCGTGCTTGGTTATCTGACCGGTGTGCGGGAAGAACTTCGGGGCACCGGTGTCGACCTCTCGGTGATCATGCCCGGCGTTGTCGATACCGAGCTCGCCGCCGGAACGGCAACGGGCGCTGCGAAACTCCTGCAACCCGCCGATGTCGCGCGGGCGGTGCTCGCCGTGGTCGAACGACCGCGTTTCGAGGTGTCCATTCCCGGCTATGTCGGCCCGCTGACCCACCTCGCCGGGCTGCTGCCGCAACGGCTCCGCGATATCGTGCTGCGCCGCGCCGTACCCGACCAGGTCGCCGCGGTCGCCGGATCCTCCGTGCGCGGCAAGTACGAGAAGCGCACCCTGTCCTGATTCCACCGCCGAGGCCCGCTTGTCGTTGACCGCGGCGCGGACGGCGTTTACGCTCTCTGGCAATCACACATATGTTCGATAGTCCATATGTTCGAGTGACCGGAAGGCGCCAGATGTCCGACGATCGGTCGATGGAGGATGCCGTCAGCTCGCCGAACACCGAGATCACGGCACTCGCACAGCAGGTCGCGACCGCGCGCGGCAAGCTCCCGCTCCAGCACGACACGGCGCTCTACGACGCACTCTCCGACTCCGAGATCCGGGCCGAACGGGAGCTCGCCGAATGGATTCGCGCGCAACGACGCAAACAGCGGCGCCGCGCCGTCGCCGACGAACTCGCCGCCGAACAGCGTGACCGGCGTACCGGCAGACTGATCCGCCGGACCGACGAAGCCGACGCGCGCTGGCATCGCAAGGCATTGGCCGCGCGGCGGCGGGTGTCGAGCGCCGATGCCCGGCTCGCCCAGCTGTACCGGCGGGCGGAGTGGTCCTCGCGGGCGCTGATCGGTGTCGTCGTCCTCGGGATGGTGTGGGCCGGGGTCAATGTGCAGCACAACCTCGTGCCCAGTGGTGACATGAGCGATCCGCTGTACTGGCTCAGCTTCGGCATCGAGGCGATGATCTCGATCCCGATCATCACCATCATGGTCGCCGCCACCACCGCCGCCAGGTGGGGACGCGAGCTCGAGCGTGGCAAGGTGCTGGTGTTCGAGCTGGCCTTGCTCGGTACCACCGTGGCATTGAACGCCGGTCCGCACCTGGCCGCCGGGTCCTTCGGCCGCGCGGCCGAATACTCGATCGCGCCGGTGATGGTGGGGGTGGTGATCTGGTTGCATGCGTGGGTGTCGGCGCGGTATGCGCTGTTGATCGAAAGTGCCTCGGTGGAACTGCCCGGGGATGCGAGCTACTCCCCTGTCGAGCGGGTCGTGTCGGAGGCGCGGGCTTCGGTCACGGGGCTTGCCGGAGCCGAGATCGAAGCTGGTCGGCTTGTCGGCACGAACAGCATTGCGGGCTTGGGTGGGTCGTCGGTCATGCAGCCGACAGCCCCAACTATGCAGGCCACCGCTGTGCAGGCCGCCACCCCGGAACAGCCTGTGGCGCAGGCCGACCCGGCAACAGCGGAGACCGGGGCAGCGGTACCCGTCGCGGCGCCGCGTCATACGGGACAGTCGGAGATCGGCGATGTGCGCACCGAGTTCACCGATGTGCGCACCGAGGTCGCCGCAAGCAGCGAACGGGTTACGTCGCGTGAAGCCGGCTCGCCCGCAAATGAATTCGATGCTCCGACGGCCGCGCCTGCAGGTGAATTCGATGCTCGATCCGCTGATCTCGCAGCGAAGACACCCGTCCGCCCGGCAGCTGAGCACATCGCCACCGCGATGCCGACACACGTGCCCGCACCGTCCGCTCCCGAAGCAGTCGGAAACAGCTCCGAGTCGCAGACCGCGTCCCCGGAACCCCTTGCAGCACAGGTCAGCTCGCCGTCTTCCCAGCCGGAGACTGCGACCGGATCGAGCCAGCCGACCCACGGCGTCCGCCGCCCGTCCACCGACAAGTCGACCGCGCCCGGCACTCTCGAGCTGATCCACAAGGCCGCAGCCGATCATCGTCGCAACGGCACCGACCACGCCCGCGTCAACGGTGCCACCCCGACCCTGCGGCGAATACCGGTCACCGCCGCCGCGCAGGCGACTGCCGGCGAAGCCACCGGTACCGACCCGGTTCCCGAGGCGACGGCGCACGCCGGCACCGTCGCCCGTGACCGCAACGGCGACACCGCGGCACCCACCGATTCGGTAGTGGTGCACAACGATCCACACCCCCCGGCCGACGAGCCCGAACAGCTCACCCTCACCGCCGAACTCGAGCCCGCTCCCGCGCAGCTGCGCACCACTCCGGCACCTGCTCCGAAACGGCACAGCCCGGACCTCGAGCCGACACGCGCCGCGAAGCAGCAGGTCCCGGGTTCTGAGCCGACGCCCGACGCGAAACAGCACTTCACAGACCCCGAGTCTGCGGCTGCCCCGGAACAGCGGCTCACCGAGCCCGGACCGACCGCTACCCCGAAGAAGCAGCGCACGGAGGTCGGGGCGGCGAGTGCCGAGGGCATGAGCCACGCGAGCGAGCGGGTGCCGGTGGAGTCCCCCGAACCGATCGAACCGGACCTCGACGACGAAGACGACCTCGCCGACGACGCCTACGACTTCGACGACGACACCGAGGTCCGCGCACTGGCCCGCCAGATCGCCCACCGCAGTCCCCTGCGTCTGACGCTCGATCAGATCGAGGAAATCCTCGAGCTCACCGATCAGTCGTGGTCGGCCCGCAGCATCGGCGCCGAGGTCGGCGTGTCCGGGAGCACCGTCACCAATATCGTCGAATTCGCCCGCAAGATCCGCCAGCCGTACGCCTTCACCGGCTGACCACCTACCGCGCCCCGGCCCCGACTCGATCGGGGCCGGGGACTGTCTCTTATAAACATATCCTAGCCCACCAGAACCACACACATCCGGTCTCTTATACACATAAACGAGCCCACGAGACACACACACAAATAGTATTGCGTCGTGTTCTTGTAAATT